>JAQVQL010000168.1 GCA_028701595.1 Herbinix sp. | reverse complement strand
AAGCTCGTCTGTAAAAAGAGTGACACTGCACTCCAATATGTTCAGAAATCGCTGCCTATCGTTGCAGCACTGCAACTACTTACAGCCAATGAGAAAAAAAAGGAGTTCTTGCATAGATGGCTTGATGTCATAGATTATCAAGGCTAATAAATAGAAGAACACATGCTATGACAAAACAAATCATAGCATGTGTTCTTTTATTGGTGGATTTTAAATAACTCTTTATTTTACTGTAATCTTATAGGTCTTGCTGATAGCACCGTGAGTAATCGTTAAAGTAGCCTTGCCCTTTTTAACTGCCTTAACTACACCCTTACTTGTAACTGTAAATATCTTTTTGTTAGAGGTTTTGTAGGTTACACCACTCTTTAGCTTAGTAGTCTTACCAGTATCAATATACTTCCTGGTGGTGGCCAGTGTAACAGTATTGCCCTTCTTCATAGATTTGATTTTGTCTTGATTAGCCTTACTGACGGATAAGCTGTCGACTTCCTTATAATCTTCTTTGATTTCCTTGGCGGATAGACTGTAATTATACAGCTTTAGTTCATCCATTGATCCTACAAAATGAAGTTTTCCATCAGAGCCTATCATCAAATCTCCGAGTCCATGTGCCATATTATTCTCATAATAATCGGGAACCTCTTCCTTCTTTACTAGCTTACTGTTTATATACCAACGAATCTCCTTAGTATCAAAGGTAACTCCAAGATGAACCCACTTATTCTTTGTTGTCTTATCCATGACATGTCTTGATCCCTCTTCACCTGTCTGGTAGTCAAATGGAACATAATAGAAATCATAAAAGTCATGCATCATCTGAATACGGTAGTTTAAACTCTCCGAATATGGTGATGTGCTCACTCCCGGTCTATTTAGGATGGCCATCATATCACTATCATTAGTGGTCTTTATCCATCCTGTCATTGTAAAACCTTCATCAAAATCAAGACTGGTATTGTCGGGAACCTCCAGATATGTTCCCTTCTTGAATTTTGCAGCCTTACCGTTCTTGCCTTCTTCAAATGTTACTTTACCTGTGGCCAATTCAGCATCATTACCCAAACCTGAAGCATCCTTATAATCTCCATTAAATTTATAATGGGCTATTAAGCTATTCTTCTGAGTAAGCAGCTCAGGACTCTCGTCTAGTCCTTTATCATATAATCTTTCTACTTCTTTCGCAGATAGTGCGCGGTTATATATTCTAAGGTCATCCATGTTTCCCTTAAAGCATAAATCACCCAACTCATCAATACCGATGTATAGATCTCCTAAACTAGCACCTATAGAACCAGAAACATTCTGCTTCTTTAGAAGATTACCATTCTCATATATTCTAGCCTCTTTTCCATTAAAGGTGGCTGTAAGCAGATGCCATTTTCTAAGATCAATGGAGGCTCCTGACATACCAAATTGATCTAGCTCTGTGTCATACTCATGCAACCTCAAAATAGGTGTATTGTCACCAAACTCAAACAACTTATAAGGAGCTTCGTAAAAGTCCTCATCCTTCTGCTTATAGACATATGGTACTCTTTCAAATGTATTCAATGGAGTGTTCTTATATGCCCATAGGGATATGGTTATATTACTTACATCCAAGGTATCATTATCCGGAATCTCTATATAGCTCTTGCCATTGAATACTGCTGATTTACCAAGGATACCATCCTCATAAGTAATCTTGCCATACTCACATGTAGCATTATTGCTATTTCCCGAAGAATCTGTAAGATCGTCATCAAATTTTAGATGAACCACAAGACCATCCTCAGCTGCCATAGCCTCTGACTTAAATAACAAACCATTAAAAAGAGATAAACACATTACAATTGCCATTATTAAGCTCAACACTTTTTTCCTACCCATACTTGAATTCGTATGATGTACTTTCTTACATACATCATACACTCCTTTCTTATAGTTATTCTGATTAATACGATAGTTAATCACTTATCCTATTGCCGCAAACTCTCTGTACTTAATGATTAGTTCAGCCCTGGAACTTACCCTGAGTTTCTTATAGATAGCTGTCATATGAGTATTTACTGTGGAATACTTAACTGATAATACTTTAGCAGATTCCTTTAAGGTATAACCCTCTAGCAGCAAATAATACAGGTCCGTCTCCCTTGGCGTTAACAGGCTGATTAGTTTTCGTTTCTCTTGTTCTGTGTCATCCATTTGATGCTCAGGTGCTGGTAAGTCCAAAGATGTATCCAGTTCTTTTAATTTACTTTCTTTGTGCAGCTTTTGTTTCAGCCTGCCAAACATAGCCATTAATTCACCTCCTAATAAAAACTTATATAGTTGTATTGAAGTTATTTATATATTTATTTTTGATTATTTATCCTTAAAAGTCTATTCATTAATTATAATGAAAACAAAAATCAGCGCCTCATTAGTTCTAATGAGGCGCTGATTCTGACACACTTTTCTATCTCTAGTTTGTGGAAATCTACTATATAATAGTATTAAGTGTTTTCCTCTTAATCTTTAATATAATCCTTAAATAGAATTATTAATTCAGCCCGGCTGTTAATGGTTAATTTACGATAGACTGCGGTACAATATGTGTTTACTGTCGAATACGCAATAGATAAAACCCCCGATATTTGTCTGAGTGTATAGCCTTCTAAAAGAAGTTTGCATACTTCTATTTCCCTTCTACTTAAGCGATAGCCTGCAAATAAGTCTTTTTGTCTATTATCTATTTCTGATCTGCCTGCATCCTTCACCCAATCGTTATATTGCTGAGCTTTTACCAGACTTGGCGATAGTATCAGAAATATCAACAGAAATGCGGTTGTAACAATCGATGCAATTATCGAAAACTGAACGGTATCAATACTTGAAATCACTCTTCCTATTACTACTCCTGAGATGCCTCCGCACAATCCTATTAAAAATATAGATAGCTTTACATAACGCATGCTATTATATTTCTTACCGACAACAGCCAATATATAATACATGTTTATCATACCAATAGTACCACCTATACCCATTAGTATTGCAAACACTGTCAGCATCTGAGGGATATCGTCTATAAAAGCATTGCAAATCAGTCCCATTGCTATAGTACTGAATGTTATATTATTAAGCCATATGTATGCTCTTCTATACATTGCATTTAGAATAAAATAAAGTATACATCCAATTAGTCCCCCGACATAATACCAAAGATGTACATCTGCATGATTTTGTGCCGTTATATTTAATATCCCCTTTCCTATACCTTTGCATAGAATTGCTACTGCACAATTGTTTAGTAAGGTAAGATAAATCCTCGGTGTGATTTCTGGAGCATCTATAAGCTCCCCCGAATAATTCACCAGACTGCTTTTCTTAAAGAAAATCGTTGCCAGCAAAGCTGTCACTAGTATTGAAAAAGAAAAAATATAGACTCCATATCCAGTTAATTTATCTTCAAAATATATAATATCAATAAACATAATCAGGTTTATAAGTACATTACTACATAATACCGAATAAAACTTCTCGGTATTATTCATTACAAATACAAATGGAATTAGGATACTTATATTGACTATACCAAGAGTAATACCAAATACGGTTAAAGAAGAAAGCTGAAGGGAGGTATTACTTGTCATCATAAAAAGACCCATACCTGTTATTATTAATATAGCTCCAACTCTGGCCGTCTTAACAAACCATTCCTTACGTATAATTAATACAAAGAAAGCGGAAGAAAGAAGATTAATAGAATGCAGCATACTCCGAAGTCCCGAAGAAATTACATTCTCCGTAACTGGCGAGGCTGTCCACCATGTGGTAAATACGATTACCCATGCATAGTAAACAATCCATATAAAGATATATGGTAGATTTGATTTCCTAATTGCTTTTACATTAACTACATTTCCAAGACACCTATCTCCTGTCCCTAATATGTCGGGATTTCTCGTAGACTTAAGCACCTGATTTTCCCCCTCAGATGAATAATGATTATCTGTTTGTACGCTGTAATATATATGTGTTCTTGTAGCTTAAGACTATTTTCTAAAATTATCATACCATTTATTAAAAACATGAACAAGTGATACTTTATATCTAGATATATATGATGATGCATAAAAGCAAAATAAGACTTTCCAAGTAATCTTTTTCCCTCGAAAGTCTTATTTTGGTTTTGTATAAAAACATATTAGCTATTTTACATTAGACTTAAGAACCTCATAGCCCATATTGGTAATTGCACCTTCAATTTGGTCTATTCCTAGCTTATCTTCGTCAAAATTTACCTTTACCTTACTTGAATTAAATAATACTTTTAATGTATCTTTGTCGATGCCTTCTAATTTCTTAACCGCACCTTCGATTTTTTGCATACATGATGGACATGTTAGAGTTTCTAATTGGATTGTTGCTGCTTTCATAATAATTCTCCTTCCGCACAATGTATTGTGCTGCATAATTTGTTGTGCTACTTAATGTTTTGGGTTACATAATTTATATTGCTACATAATTTACTGGACTACAAAAGCCTTAACTTCTTTTATCTTTGAGTCGATAACGCAGGAGCCTCATACCGTTAATGATAACAACTAGGATACTTCCTTCGTGTACAAACATACCTATGGACATATTCATCCAATCGCTCAAAAATACACTGGCAAGTAAAACTAATACAACACCTATAGCTATTAGGATATTTTGCTTCATGTTTCTTGATATCGCCTTTGTTAATCCAAGTGCATGGGGTAGCCTGCCAAAGTCAGAGTTCATTAACACTACATCTGATGTCTCAATAGCCACATCAGTTCCACTCCCCATGGCAATACCTATATCTGCTAAAGCTAGTGAGGGACTGTCATTTACTCCGTCTCCGACGAAAGCAACTATATGACCTTCTTTCTTGAGCTTCTTAAGGTACTCGGCTTTATCTTCGGGAAGCATATTGCCGTGTGCCTCTGTAAGACCCAATTCGCGACTTACTACATCTGCAGTTCCCTGGTTATCACCAGAAAGCATAACAAGGTTTTTAATACCTAAGCTTTTTAGTCTCTGCAGATCTTTTTTAACTCCTGGTCTTATCTGATCACGAACACCCATTAAGACCATAAGCTTACCATCGACTGCGTTTAACACAAGGGAGTTCCCATTTTTCTCAAATCTAACAATATCTTCTTTAGTCTTTCCATCTATTATAACTTTTTCTCTTTCCATTAAAGCCACATTACCAACTGCAATTCTGTGACTGTTTACAGTTGCAACAATTCCTCCACCCTTAACAGCCTCTGTGTCTTCAACAGGAAAATATGCTGTGTCACCAATTTTCTTAAGTACCGCTTTTGCCAATGGATGATCTGATTCTCTCTCAATACTTGCAAGATAGCCCAGCACCTCATCAACATCCTCCGTATAATATACTGTCTCCGCAACCGCTGGATTTCCTACGGTTAGTGTACCCGTTTTATCAAATATCATTGTATCAGCACGACTAAAATCATTTATAACCTCGCTACCTTTTAGTAGTACT
>JAQVQL010000167.1 GCA_028701595.1 Herbinix sp. | reverse complement strand
ACTGGTTATTGTAACCTTTTGCAATTCATCATGATCCACCATAGCCATAAACTCATCATAGGTTTTTTCTATGTTGGTGCTTTCTTTAATTTGATTTTGTACAAATGAAAACATATACCAAATAAAAATAGCCGATATCAATGTTATGATAATCGCTGATCTGTTTGGCACGTTATTTTTGTTATCCTTATTATTCTTATTATCCATTAATTCCTCCATCACTACTTCATTAATTATCTATATAATATAAAGAATCATAAAATTCTCATTACTATTCTTACAATATATCTCATTATACTGATTCTGTAATTAGAAATCAATTAAATAGTTCTAAAAATTCTGTGTCCATTCTGTGATAATCCACTTTCCACAGGATTTTTATATCTAATAATCATATGTAGCTTAAAAATAACGCAAAAATAAAAAGGGAAACAGGCTGTTCCCTTATAAATTTGCTGTCCCCTTATTTATCCTCTCCCAATTTTTGTAGGCTATCTGCTTTTTTTGTAATACTGTTATGATGAAACAAAGATGACATAAATATTATAAAGGAGCCAATAAATATAAATATATCTGCAAGATTAAATACTATATGCTCAATTGACTTTATGTTAAAGCTAAAATAATCTACTACTTTACCTTTCTTAAAACGATCCCTTAGATTACTTGCTGCACCACCTATACATAATGATAGTCCCAGCTTTCTCAATCGGTTTCTCTTCTTGGGCAGTATAAGTATATATGTTAAGGTAACGATACCAAATACAATTGCAGATAGCTTTTTTACAAGATCTATACTGTCATCCATTATATTAAGGCAGAATCCGCTATTATACTCCCTTCTTATGGTGATCTTCCCCTTAAGAATATCCCTTTTTTCACCTATACGAATACTTTGTTCTATAAAATTCTTTATATTACTGTCCAGCAGAAATACAGCCAGAGTAATAAGTAAATACATCATATGAATTCCTCCTTCAACTGTAAGCCCCTTGGATCTTAGTTGGACCTAGCCCACGAAACATAATTTATTAATAATTTTCTTCCTTCTTTACTTCTGATGTTCAAAAAAGATGGATAATGAACATAAAGTTTACCGTACTTGTGTAAATTATTAATCGTATCCTTTAACTCCTGAAACTCAGGATCATAAACTAGCTTCACTCTTCCAGTTTCAAATAAATCCTGTAGATTAGTAAATGCACTTGCCAGCAAAATAACATTCAAGTCTTCCTCGTAGATTATTATCTCAGCGCTATCAGTAAGAGAAAGTAGTTCCTTTATATGATACCCAAAACCTAATCCATATATAATATATCTCTTTACTTTTTTATTATACCAGAATTTTGCCAGCATAAAGGCTTCATAGGATATCCTACCGTTAGAATGAAAATAAAAAGAATCCTCACCGTTCCTTGCAGCAATAGTCATTAAGCCGCAGGAGGAAAACTCCACTCTATAACCCTCCTTTAGAAATGTCTGAGGGTCAATCGGTTCTAAGGATCGCTTTTCAAGACCTAGGCTATTATCCTTAAGTAATCTAAGATTCTCTTGATAGCTGTCTTCCTCAAATGTTATCTCCTCATTGTCGATTATAAATTCTTGTACTCCGATTATAAAACTAACTAGTTGAAGCTCAAGTAAGTCAGCAAGGAGGATATAATCTCCCATTTTGTAGGCTTCCAATATTCTGCTCAACATATCCATAACTGAATCTGTAGAGACAAGATTAAAATACTCTTTGTTGCTAATAATAGCCTCTATGGAATGCCTAATAAGCTCCATCGAATTAGCTATGCTTCCAAGAGCAATATCATGTCGCTGCTCTCGAAAATAGCAGATGGTTTTATCTGTTTTCTCAAGCAGCATGATATTCTTGTTGAATATGTCCATAATATTGTCTGTCACTAACGTTCACCTCAAATATTTCTACGGATTAATATATAGGGATGTTATTTGAATACACTTGTATCTTACAACCTTATTTGTGGTTGAATTAACTTCATATATCGTAATATAATCACCGGCGCTAGCCGCAATATCGGCTTGATCCACAAAGTCTGTTCCTGCGATAGCATTTTCAGTATGAAGGCCCTCTACCTTTGTTCCGGTCCTTGTGTATACAAGCTTATTACCCGCACGTAATGTTGTGTATACTCTGATTGATGTGGTACCTACTGTCACTCCTTTAGAAGCAGATGCCGTTAGTGTAGAGGCGGGGGTAGGATTTTGTATGGTTAATTTTACAGAGGTCTTATCTACAGTACCATTTTCAAAGGTAATGTAAAGTGCTCTACTATAGCTGTTAGGTAAATCATTTAGGTAATCCTTAATAAGTGTAACTTTTATAAAGTATTCTGTAGTAGAGCTAAGAGAACCTGTTACATTTGTTGTGGTGCTGAATGTAAGCTCTCTGGTACCAAGCTTTATTGTTCTTATCTTAGTCTCAAAGGGAAGCTTACCTATAGTATTCAGATTGATATTAAAGGTTAATTCATTAGCATTTTCAGTTATTCCCTTTATAAATGTGATATTCTTCATCTCAACATTAGGTACTGCTGGATATTCTATAATATATTTCAAATAGGAGGAAGCTAGTTGATAATCAACTGCCGGTGTTGTCCGGGTTGCAAGTCGTGACTTAATCTCCTTCTGTCTTACAAATATCTCACTGCCCTCTACTGCCCTAGAGGCCAGAACCTTTACGGCTGATCCTCTTGTTATGCTAGACCAAGTTACTCTTTCAACATCAAAGAAATCATCAGGCTTTACTATAGCATACTGATAAGGATTATCAGTCGAAGCTGATGGTATAGTAATTGATATATTTGCAGATCCGTTATAGGTTATATATATATTCATATCTGAGGAATCCGCACCTTCTGGAGCTTCCCCCTTAATTATGACTCCTTGAAGTTTTCTCTGCGCCTTCAATTCAATCTCAGTTATCTTAGATGCTGCTGCTCTTGCTGTAGCATAGTCTCTAATCTCAATCATCATAGCCGGGAATCTTCTACTTGGTATTAAGCCATTCGAACCGTCATTTAGTATGACCGCCAAGGGTACTTCTCGAATGGATTTATCAGTAACCTTGACCCAATCTGAAGTTACTCCTGCATGGGTTACACGGTATTCCTTACCATATCTGATATCTGCAGTGAAATCTTCACCGTCAATTCCCACTACCACCGGCGAAGCCTTCTTAGAAATCTTTAATCTTACTTCTTTGCTAACTCTTCTTCCCTTTGTACCATCAGCACCTACATTTGTATCATCTTTTGCCTTAATACGAAAATATAAATCAGCACCCTTTATCTGTAGCTTCTCAAGCTGTGCGACTGTAAGGAGATTGGTGTTTTGCCAGGAGCCATTTTCACCCTTTCTCCATTCGAGGTCGGAAAATGTTATAGGACTTTCACCGGTCCCTGCTGAGGACATAATATTTAGCAAATATGCAATGGTGTCAGTCTTAGCAAGGGCTGCCATTCTATCATAGCTGATAGAAACCTCAAGCTTTCTGGCTCTTTCTCTTAATGTAACTCTATGGGAGACTCCATCTTCACCCTTAACCACTATAATCTGTTCAGCTGTCGGTGAAACCCATGAAAAATCAATTGTTGATATAGTTCCCGCGTCCGCAGGCATAAGCTCCCAAAAATTCCTTGCAGCATCATTTTCAGTGGCAAAGTAGATTCTTGCATTTCCATTATTATTAACAATTATATTCTCATTTGTATAATCTACCGTGTTGATGGTTACCGGGGTTGCGGCGTAGGCATCCCCCTTAATGTTTAGTAATGAAACTAATGCAATTCCTAATGGAAATACATATTTAATCATATTCTTAAATACTTTCATCTTTTAGGTACCTCCATTCATTAGCATACTTAATCTTTATTGAATCATAATTAAGTAGATTAATATATTGTCATTATATATAATACTATTATTAATTATATCGGGATGAATCCCAAAATGTTTAACTATATCTCAAATTAATCAAACACCTTTAAGCTTATTAATTTCTCAATCCTATCCTCTTCTGTGTCAATGCTTATGAAAATCAAATACGAAAGACAATTTAATATCGCTGTTTTTCCATAATAGCTCTGAATTATGGGACAGTTTACCCTTCAGATTAAAATAAAATGTATTTTTATCTTTTATTTGCTTTTCACCATAAGGGCTGAAAAGTATGAATTTTAAATGACTATTATCGTTATATCCATTTAATAAATAATTTTTTATATTAATATCTGGTCCAATAGTATCCATATATATACTACAAGTTTTGTTATTATTGTTTTCCCCGCTGATTTTAATATCAACTGATTTCAATTCTACTATAATGTCTATGTCACTTAAATTTATAACCTCATATTGTTCTGAATATATCTGCCCCATACCTGCAATTTCAAATGGATCTACAATTATATCACAAGATGTTGGAAGAATAACAGAATAAACTGGATTATCATTATTTTCTATCTTAATTGCTCCTCCAGTTACAACACCATCTTCTTCAGTATTAAATGTAATTGCTCCTCCAGACACAATAGTATTTTCTTCGGTATTAAATGTAATTGTACCTCCAGGCGCTACATTATTAGCTTTATTATTAGAAATCATGGTTGTTAAAGCGTCATATTCCATTGCTCTGGCAATTGTTACGGAGAATATTATCAGATTTCCCAGTAATACAACAATTAAGTGCAATATAGATTTATTTCTTTCCACAAAATTTTTTTGGTATATAACATTCACCTCAACTTATAAAATAACTTTCTTAAATTATTTCGACATAAAAACAGAATTACTTAACATATTTGAAGACGCTTAAATTTTGCAATACGCTCTACCTTTATCTTAGCATATATTGCATTATTTGTTATGCTTTCTTTATAAATTTATTATTATATAAAATAATTTAATTAGGTATAAACTTTCCCCGAAATTTGTCGATAGTTATTACAGAGGTATATGCAACATACTTCTACAAGATTAACTCAAATGGTGGGAGGAAATTCAAATGAGTGAAACAAAAGGTACAGAAGAGAAAAAGAATCTAACAACCACGCATAAGATTTTAATAATAGGTTTTGCTTCTCTTATTGTAGCAGTTGGGATTGTTGGCTACATAATATGGAATAATTTGAACAAGCCCGCTCCTGTAATAGTTTATAAGGCAGAAAAGATAGGTAACTATGTTATTGATGAATCCAATTTTGAGGAAATCATTGGTGATATGGTTAAGAGACGTGATGATGGCATGTATGAGGTTACAATGAATACATCATGGAATTTCAGCAATGGAACATCAAAATCTAGTGATGCATATGTAGCGAATGCCCTATCTAATTCTCAACCTATGTTTTTTGAAGTATTTCTATCCGATACAGATGAGTTGATTTATACATCAACAGTTCTTCCAGTTGGAACTAAATTAAAGGAGTTAAAACTGGATAATGACTTGGGAAAAGGAACTTATCCTGCAATTTGTAAATATAACCTACTGGATGAAG
>JAQVQL010000166.1 GCA_028701595.1 Herbinix sp. | reverse complement strand
AAATACCAAAGGGCTTTTCAGAATTCAACTATAGCTATTATGGCACGAATTCTTATTCGGGTGTTTTTTGGAATTTAAATTGGAGAACACCAGACAACAGCTATATTGATGTAAGCTTAGACCAGAATAATAACATTATTAATTATTCAGCTTATGATTACTCTAATGGAAATAGGAATATACCATCATATCTCAAAGAAGAGTTACAGGACGAAGCAGAAGCTTTTATAAAGAAAATAGCTCCTGATATTTATCCTAAAATAAATTTTGTAAGCTCATCCTACGATAGTATCTACAGTAATAATTATACGTATTATTTCCAAAGAATGGAGAAGGGATTAATATTTCCGGACAATTCGGTATCAATAAGAGTTAATGCTGCAACGGGTGATATCACATCTGCTTCTATTGAATGGCTTAGAGAAGCCAGGATACCATCTGGGGATGTTAAGCTAACTAAGGAGCAGGCAGCTAAGATTATAGGTGATAACCTTAATATGAAGCTTACCTACAAGACGAATTATTATAGAATATATGAAAATAATCAAAATGATTATGTGAAGAAAGCCTTCTTAGTCTATGAGCCTGAACTCTCATATATATCCATTGATGCTAATACTGGTGAGGTATACCTAACTAGATCTGAATGGGTAGAGATGGATTTATCACGAGATGAAGCTAAGAAAGAAGCTGACACTGCAGCAGGTAACTTAAATGGAGTAGCCTCGGAAATGTTGACAGATGAGGAGATTACTAAGATTCGTGAGCTGCAAAAGCTTATATCTAAGGATAAAGCAATAGAGATTGTTACGACTAATAAGTATCTTCATATCGACGATAATCTTCTTACCTATACTGCAAACCTTAATCAGACTTATACTACAAAGGCCGAGAATACCTCCTATGTATGGAGAATAACGCTTAGGGATAATAGACCTGTAGATTATAGTAAGGAGGAGGGCCAATACCGTGCATATGCTAATGCAACCGTGGATGCAAAGACGGGAAAAATTCTCAGCTTTAATTCAAGCATAAAGAATAGCTATGACTATAAGACCGATAAGTGGCTTCCCATTGAAATAAAGTATGACAGGGCATATGGACAGAACATACTTGAGAAATTCCTAAATAGTCAGGTGAAAAGCTATTTCTCTAAAACTAAGCTTGTAGATCAAAGAGATGACTATGTTGTATATTACAAGGAAGAGGATATTCCTGTATATGGAGGCTATTCCTATCGATATAATCGTTTTAATGAGGGAGTAGAATTTACTTATAATAGTATTTCGGGGTCGGTTGATGGTGTTACAGGAAAGATTTATAAGTATAGTACTAATTGGGATGAGGATATTATATTTGAATCACCTAAGAATACCATGACTCCCAAAGAAGCATTTGACCATTATATAAGTAAAGAGGGTTATAATCTATTATATGAAATTAACATTATCAATCAGTATGACCCTAATTATAAGTCAAAGGAACAATATTATGACTATTCAGAGGCTTATAAAGTAGTATATGAAATTCGTCCAGTCTACCGTCCGGATATCAAACCTAGCTATATATCTCCTTTCACCGGAGAACAGCTAGACAATAAGGGAGAGGTCTATGTATCATCAAAGCCTTATCTTTATAAAGATATAGCTGATACTAAGGGAAATAGGAAGATTCTTCTTTTGGCAGATATGAGTATTGGATTTGAAGGAGAATATTTTAACCCTGAAAAGCTAATAACAGAGGGAGAGATTAATCAGTTGCTTGAGAAGCTTGGATACTGGAATTCAGACAGTGAAAAGGTCAATGCCTCCACTAAATTGGTTACAAGAGAGGAACTGGCATATGACTTTGTCAAGAGACTTGGTTTTGAGAAGATAGCAAAAATCTCAGGAATATATGCTACAGGATACTCTGATGAGAATACAATTAACCCGAAGTACCTTGGAGCGGTTGCTTTAGCCAAGGGCTTAGAGATATTCTCTGTACAGGAAAGCGATATATTTAATCCAAAGAGTAATATATCCAGAAGAGAAGTTGTTGATCTACTTTTTAACTTTGTAAAAGCTAATAATATGAACTAGGAGATTACTTACTAATGACAAAATATATAGCATAAGAGCAAAATAATACGGAATTAATATAAAAGAGCTGTCTAATAATTAATAATCATTTATGATTTATAATCATTAGACAGCTCTTGAAATTTTAGATAATATAGATTAAGCTAATTTATTAACTTTTCTAGTTATATGGGATACTTTTCTTGCAGCTGTGTTCTTATGCATTACGCCCTTAGAACAAGCACTATCGATTTCAGCGATTGCAACTAAAAGATTAGCTTTTGCAAGCTCCTTATCCTCAGCAGCTATAGCGCTGTCAACCTTTTTAATCATTGTCTTAACCTTGGATTTGATCGCTTTATTTCTTTCTGTCTTCTTTGCGTTTACCAAGATTCTTTTCTTCGCAGATTTAATGTTAGCCAATATTACACCTCCAATATAATAATAAATAGTCAACCATAGCTCCAAGAGACATACATTGAGAGAGTGTAATTTTTCTTGGATTGGTGGTTCTAATCTTGTTTCATTAAATCCGGACACGGTCGTATTAATGAAAACATACTATTATATACTATTATATTGATTTGGGATTGTCAATACATAATTTTTAAATGCTTGTATAAAATAATTCATGTTATATCCAATAAGATGATGGAGGCTATTATATATGAATTATAAAACAAGAACAGACCTCGCTCTCGAAGTCAGAGAGAGCTTCCCAGAGGATGATGTAGAAATAAAGGGTGTTATATTGACTGAAGACTTTGATAAGAAAAATAAAGTTCGTATTTCCACGGTAGAAATTATGGATGAGGCTGGAGCAAGGGCAATGGAAAGACCAATTGGAACATACATCACCATTGAAGCACCTGAGCTTAATAATTCAACCGAGGATTACCATAAGTCGGTTTCAAATTATATTGAAAGAAATATAAAGAAGCTTTCAGGAAAGCTATCTAAGGATGAGGTTTTGGTTGTTGGTCTTGGAAACCGTGAGGTGACACCTGATTCCTTAGGCCCTCAGGTTGTTGATAATTTATTTGTTACAAGACATCTTATTCGAGAATTTGGGAAGGAATTCAAGGAACAAAATCATCTTGGTAACGTCAGTGCCCTATCACCCGGAGTAATGGCTCAGACAGGTATGGAAACTGTAGAAATCATTAAGGGTGTAATTAAAGAGACGAATCCAAAGTTGATTATCGTTATAGATGCCCTGGCATCAAGAAGTGTAAGTAGATTAAATACCACGGTTCAAATAGCCGATACAGGCATTAGCCCCGGTTCTGGGGTGGGTAATAATCGTAAGGCTCTTAATGAAGAGAGTCTTGGTGTAAAGGTAATAGCAATAGGTGTTCCGACTGTAGTCGACGCGGCTACCATTGTTGCCGATACCCTAACAAAATATATGGAGACAACAGGTTTCAATGAAGAAGAAACATATAAATTCATATCTGAGGTTAACAATAGTCAGATTAATAATATGTTCGTTACGCCTAAAAACATTGATGAAATGGTAAAACGCATTAGCTATACTCTGTCAGAGGCTCTTAACTCATGCTTTAGCGGGTAATAAAAACAAGCTGTTTGAATATAATTAGATAGGCTAGTTCTTTAGCATTCATTGGTATGGAGGCAGTAATGAAACGATATTTATTTAAGGATAGGAAAATGCGTAATCAGATTATACTAACAGTCACCATATTGATAACTGTATTATTTTTGGTAGTCGCATTTTCTATGTCCTTTTCAGATAAAATCGACCAAGCTAAAGCCAGTACAAGAACAGCGATTATATCAGGGATATATTCTAATATAATTGAAAAAGCTTCCGCCACTGTAAGCTACCAAATTGATAAGGATAAGGCAAAATATCCTTTTCCACTAAATATGGCTAATGAGATATGCAGGGTGCATCAAAATGTAAGGACAGATAATTTGAGCACACAAAATATAACGGTAGATAAGCCTCAAAGCGAAGCAGCTAAAGCTAGTATAAAATATAAAAACTATGTTAAGGGGATGCTAACTAAAGAGTACATATTAACCAATGGTGCATTTATTAAAAATAAGGATTTTGAAGATTATATAGAAGCAAGTTCCAATCAGGATTTTAAATCACAGGAGTTACCCGTAAGAATTTTGGAGGGGGCTATTGATTATAATGAATTTGATATAGGATATGAGAAAGAAGGGGGCGCCATGGAGGTAATGAGAAGCTATAATGGGACTCCCTTTACATTGGAACAGCTTAATGACGTAAGTTTTCTGGTTCGCAATTTTTATATAGTCGATTCTGCAACAAGGGTTACCGATGAATTATTTGATGCTGAAGCTTTACTGGCTAAGGATATGACTATTCAGACAAGCAATGACAAGCCACAGATACTAATCTATCATACACATTCACAGGAAGAATATCTTGATAGTAGGGAAGGGGTATTGGAGGATTATGTTGTAGGAGTTGGTGATCTACTTACAGAAATACTTGAGGAGCAATATGGCTATAATGTTATACATAATCGGGGAGTGTATGACCTTGTTGATGGGAAGCTTGATAGAAATAAAGCATATAACTATGCAAGGGATGTAGTGTTGAAAATACTGAATGAAAACCCATCCATTGATGTTATAATTGATTTACATAGGGACTCAGGAGACAAAAGGTCCACAATAATTGACGGACAAGAAACAGCTCAGATTATGCTCTTTAATGGTCTTAGCAGAGATAAAAATGGAGCTATTACAAGACTAGACAACCCTAATTTGCAGGATAATCTTGCGTTTTCTCTTCAGCTTCAATTAAAATCACTAGAAATGTATCCTGGGCTTTTCTATAAGAATTATTTACAGTATTTACGTTACAATCTGGATTTTAAGCCAAAAAGCTTACTGATAGAGTTGGGTACCCATAAAAACACCCTTAGGTCTGCTAAGAAAGCTATGGAGCCTTTTGCGGAAGTACTTGACGCGGTCCTAAAGGGACAGTAAAATAGAGATAATGTAAACATACACAGTGAGGATAAATCCTCTGTTATAAGTAACGAAGCAATAATAATATTATCAGGAGGATTAACATGGGTTTAGACCAAAGTAAAATAAGAAATTTTTGTATTATCGCACATATTGATCACGGTAAATCAACCTTGGCTGATAGAATAATAGAGAAGACGGGACTACTTACCAGTAGGGAGATGCAGTCTCAGATTCTTGATAATATGGATTTGGAAAGAGAAAGAGGCATAACAATTAAGGCTCAGACTGTTAGAACGATTTATAGGGCGAAATCAGGTGAAGAGTATATATTTAACCTAATAGATACCCCTGGACATGTAGACTTTAATTATGAGGTATCCAGAAGCTTAGCTGCTTGTGAAGGAGCTATTCTTGTTGTGGATGCGGCTCAAGGAATTGAAGCACAGACTCTGGCCAATGTATATATGGCTCTTGATCATAATCTAGAGGTAATG
>JAQVQL010000165.1 GCA_028701595.1 Herbinix sp. | reverse complement strand
CACCATGAGATAAAACAACGGTACCAGCAGCATCCTTGAAATCTAATCTTTTTACTTGAAGAGGGCCTTCAGATTTTTCCTGAAGATTAACTATAACTTCGCAATAGCCTGCATCCTTCATAACATAGGGCATATTAATAACCATTTCTCCGTCAACTTCCTGATCAGGATAGGATGTAGGTGCCCATGGACCAGGACCATTAGCAACGATTTCTGCATTAAATGTAGCTTTACCAGCAATAACAACGTCAACGGATGTGATGGAATCACGTAAAGTAACGTCATCGGTTAGTGGTGTTGCAGCTGTTCCACCATAAAGTACAACCCATACATCGTTGTTGGTAGCAGCATCTGCTTCGTTTGGATAATCAAAAGGTAGTTGATCAGTACCTGCAAGGGCAGTACCCATTGCCATTGATAGTACTAATACTGTAGCAATAAATACAGCAAAAACTTTGTTTCTTAATTTCATTATTACTCCTCCTTAATTTGATAGATGTAGTAAATACATGTATATTCTAACAAATATTGAGATTTTTGTATATCCCCATTTAGGATAAGTTTGGTAAGAATTTTTGTGTAAGTTGCACAACATGACTTACTTATTGTATTTCATAGCTCTAACCTTCATAGATAAACCGAACAGATTAATGAAGCCCTCTGCATCCTTATGGTTGTATAATTCCCCTGTTGTGAAGGAGGCTATACTTTCATTATATAATGAGTATGGAGATGTGGTTCCCTTCTTAATTATGTTCCCTTTGTATAATTTGAACTTTACTTCCCCTGTAACATATTTTTGAGTAGTATCTACAAATGCCTGATAAGCCTCTCTTAAGGGACAGAACCACTTTCCTTCGTAGACTAATGAGGCAAAGCGATTAGCTACTTCTTTTTTTGCCGACAATGTATCGCGATCAAGTATAAGCTCTTCAAGCTGAGTGTGAGCTTCCATCAATATAGTGCCTCCGGGAGTCTCATATATACCTCTGGATTTCATTCCTACGACACGGTTTTCGACTATATCTACTATGCCGACACCATGCTTACCTCCAAGTGCATTTAACTCTTTAATGATTTTAGAGGGAGACATGGACTTACCGTTTAGTGATGTTGGAATTCCCTCTTCAAATGTCATAC
Source organism: Herbinix sp. (assembly GCA_028701595.1). Classification (GTDB taxonomy): domain Bacteria; phylum Bacillota; class Clostridia; order Lachnospirales; family Lachnospiraceae; genus Mobilitalea. The sequence goes on along the minus strand of JAQVQL010000165.1, from coordinate 4,429 downwards.
TTATTGTTTCACCCTCGTCAGGTGCATTTTCAGGAGATACTCCTAACATAAGAAGATGGTCGTAGTTTGGTGCCATTGCAGGATCCTCAAGCTCCAGCCCTTCATGACTGATATGCCATAGATTACGATCACGAGAATAGCTGTTATCAGCCGAGAAGGGAAGATTAATACCGTGCTTTGCACAGTAGGCGATTTCCTCTTCGCGGGATGACATATCCCATATTCTCCATGGTGCTATTATTTTAAGCTCAGGTGCTAGGGCTTTAATAGTAAGCTCAAAACGCACTTGATCATTTCCTTTGCCTGTTGCACCATGACATATTGCAGTTGCGCCTTCTTTTTTCGCAATTTCAACCAGTCGTTTAGCTATAACAGGTCTGGCCATGGATGTTCCAAGAAGATATTTGTTCTCATATACTGCACCTGCCTTAACGCAAGGAAGAACATAGTCATCAACAAATTCATCAACCACATCTTCGATATATAGCTTTGTTGCACCGGATAATTTGGCTCTTTCCTCCAAGCCGTCAAGCTCACTTTCTTGACCGACATCAACACACACACAGACTACTTCATAATCATAATTTTCCTTTAACCAAGGAATTATTGCCGTGGTATCAAGACCACCCGAATAAGCAAGAATTATTTTTTCCATTATAGAATCCTCCTCAAAATAGTTTTTAGCAGTACTTATAACGGAGGATTTATCCTCCAATGTATAATATATGATTAAATATACACCATAGTTCATTAATATGCAATAGGTAATTAAAAATTTATTGCAAATGTTATAATGTAATATATAATAAATTTCAGATGATATAAATGACAGGGGAAAGGAGATATTATGAATCGAATTATTTTGGCATCGGAATCGCCGAGAAGAAAAGAGATTATGAATCAGATGGGTATACAATATGAGACTATGCCTGCAAATATAACGGAAGAAGTAGTAGGTGATACTCCATCAGATATGGTTAAGTCCTTAGCATGTCAAAAAGCTAGGGCTGTCGCAGAAAGAACACAATCTAATCATGAGAATCAAATTATTATAGGTGCCGATACATTGGTATTTCATAAGGGAAAAGCTTTAGGAAAACCAAGAGATAGGGAGCATGCAATTGAAATGCTAGAGGCTATATCAGATGATACACATGAAGTTTATACTGGTGTATGTATTATAATAAGAAAGAATAGCCCGGATCATAGTAATACTGATGCCCGGGAAATAACCTTTAGTGTTAGTACAGAGGTGGTAGTATATCCTCTGACTAAAGAACAGATTGTAGATTATGTGGACACGAAGGAGCCACTGGATAAAGCAGGTGCATATGCCATTCAAGGAGGCTTTGGTATTTACATTAAAGAAATACACGGAGATTATTATAATGTTGTGGGATTTCCTATTGCTAGAATCTTTAAGAAATTACTTGAGATAGGAATAGATATAAAAAAATAAAATAATAAAATAATAGTTGCATAATATTTAGTTTAGATGTATAATTATGAAAAATAATTAATAAATATTTGAATAACCACATCTATTAATTCGTATTGGAGGTATATTATGAAAAATATTCATGGAGGTGTTACGGCACCGAAGGGTTTTACTGCATCCGGATTATATGCAGGTATAAAGAAGAAAAGAAAGGATATCGCTCTTGTTTATTCCGTCACTCCTGCTAAAGGAGCAGGAACATTTACAACTAATGTGGTAAAGGCGGCACCAGTATTATGGGATGCTAAGCTGACTAAGGAAAGCGAATATATTCAAGCTATAATAATTAACAGCGGTGTGGCAAATGCATGTACAGGTGAGCTAGGAGATAAAAACAATCTTCTTATGGTAGAAGCAGTAGCAAAGGAACTACAGATTCCCACAAGCTCAGTATATACTGCGTCTACAGGAATTATTGGTAAGCAATTACCCATCGATATAATCCAAGCAAGTATACCCAACTTGGTTAAGAAACTGGATGAATCCATTAAGGCCGGTACGCTAGCAGCTGAATCAATAATGACTACAGATACATATTCTAAGGAATATGCAGTGACCTGTCTTGTTGGTGGCAAGGAGATAACCGTAGGGGGAATGGCTAAGGGCTCGGGTATGATACATCCTAATATGGCTACTCTCATTGGTGTGGTTACAAGCGACATTTCAATCAGTAAGGAGCTTTTACAGGAAGCTATAAGTGAGGACGTTAAGCGGTCCTTCAATATGATTTCAGTAGATAGAGATACAAGCACAAATGATTCTCTTCTGGTGATGGCCAATGGTATGGCTGGTAACGATGAGATAACAGAAAAGAATGAGGATTATTATGAATTTTGTAAAGCATTAAATACAGTAACTACAACTCTTGCTAAAATGATTGCGGCAGATGGAGAAGGCGCTACAAAACTTCTTGAGGTTACGGTTAAAGGAGCAAGAGACAAGGAAGAAGCGATTATTCTTAGCAAATCCATTATTACCTCTAATCTAGTAAAGACAGCTGTATTTGGAAATGATGCAAATTGGGGAAGAATATTGTGCGCAATGGGATATTCTGGAGTTGAATTTGACCCATATAAGGTAGATTTAACTTTAGAAAGCGAGGATGGTAGCCTTCAGCTTGTAAAGAATGGTATGGCAACAGATTATTCAGAGGAACTTGCCACTACGATTCTTTCAGCAAAGGAGGTTAAAGCCATAGCCGATATTAATCAAGGAAAGTCTTATGCTACGGCATGGGGATGCGATTTTTCTTATGACTATGTCAAGATCAATGCTGACTATCGCTCATAAATAACAGCTTAAAGTATACAACCATTTTACGATAATAATTAGAAATAACCTGAAAGGAATATGAATTATTATGGAACACATGGACCAAATTCTATTAAAAGCAGAGACCTTGATTGAGGCCTTGCCATATATACAGAAGTTTAACAATAAGAAGGTGGTAGTCAAGTATGGAGGTAGTGCAATGCTTGATGACAATCTTCAATCAAATGTAATTAAGGATGTGGCTTTACTAAAGCTTGTGGGTATGAAGCCCATTATAGTTCATGGCGGGGGGAAGGAAATAACTAGCTGGTTACAAAAGCTTGGCCACGAATCAACATTTGTGGAGGGCCTTCGAGTAACAGATGAAAAGACAATGGAAGTAGCCGAGATGGTGCTTGGTAAGGTAAATAAAGGTCTTGTTCAGATGGTTGAGAAGCTTGGAGTTAAGGCGGTTGGAATTAGCGGTAAGGATGGAACTACCCTTAAGGTTGAAAAAAAGCAAATAAACGGTACAGATATAGGCTTCGTAGGCAACATCAAGGAAGTTAATGTAGAACTGATTAATACACTAATAGATAATGATTTTGTTCCGGTGATTTCCCCTATAGGACTTGACGATAATTTTATTAATTATAATATAAATGCCGATGATGCAGCCTGTGCAGTTGCAACAGCCATCGGAGCTGAAAAGCTGGTATTCTTAACTGATATTGAAGGAGTATATGCGAATCCTTGTGATAAAGGAAGCTTGATTTCTGTATTGACCCTGGATAAGGCAGATGAACTTCTATCAAGCGGTTTTGTAGGAGGAGGCATGCTTCCTAAGTTGAAAAACTGTGTTGATGCCGTAAGAAACGGTGTATCTAGAGTTCATATCCTAGACGGCCGGATGCCTCACTGCCTCCTACTGGAGTTTTTTACGAATAAGGGAATTGGAACGGCTATCATTCAAAGAGAAAACCTCTTCGAAAATGAAGTTGCTCATGTGCCTTGTAGCTAGTATATAAGTGGAAATAAATGATAATTATAGAAGGGGGTAATGTGAAAATGAAGCAGATTATTGATGAAGCTGAAAAATTGCTAATGCATACCTATAACCGATATAAGGTTGTACTTGATCATGGCAAGGATATGTATCTATATGATATAGATGGTAAGGAATATCTTGATTTTGTATCAGGAATTGGAGTATTTGCTTTAGGCTATAACAACAAGAAATATAATGAGGCACTCAAGAAACAGGTGGATGCTCTTATGCATACCTCAAATTATTTTTACAGCATCCCTACTCTGGATGCTGCAAAGAAACTGACTAAGGCATCTGGAATGGATAGGGTGTTCTTCACCAATAGCGGAGCTGAGGCTGTCGAGGGTGCTATAAAGCTTGCAAGAAAGTATTTTTATCAGAAAAACGGTAAAGCGGGAGGAGAAATCATTTCCATGGAGCATTCCTTTCATGGTAGAAGCATGGGAGCTCTTAGCGTTACCGGTACTAAGAAATATAGAGAGGCATTTGAACCCCTAATAGGAGGGGTTAAATTTGCCACATTTAATAATTTATATAGCATTAAAGAGAATATTAATGAAAATACCTGCGCTATCATAATGGAACCGGTTCAGGGAGAAGGGGGAATCGACCCTGCAACAGAGGAATTTATT
>JAQVQL010000164.1 GCA_028701595.1 Herbinix sp. | reverse complement strand
ATCCAGACCGCTAGTTATTCTATACCTACACCCTCCATTTAATGGATGAGAAGCCTCCTCTTTTTGTGTAGCTACTAACTTTTCCGATAGTGAACTACCCCTCTGATCCAATAATTCTGAATCCACCTGCCATAATGGAATCCAATTTCCTTGTGGAAGATAAACTACTCTTTCCATTTTATCTTCTTCAAGAATAGGAGCCACCAGCATATCGCCAAGCATAAAACAGTCATCAATGTTATGTACTTTTTTATCCTCGGGATATTCCAGGATTAGATGTTTCATCAAGGGAATCCCAGTTTCTGTTGAATCCAGTGATAATTTATATAAATAAGGCAGAAGATTCATTCTCATATTATAATGGAAACGCAATCTCTCAATTGCCGATTCATCCTCATATAATATACTGATATTCCAGGGGCTTCGATCATTGACACCCTGTTTTGTTGAAAGAATATCAGAATACTGCCCCCCAACAGGTTCTGAATGCCATTGCATGATTGGTGTAAATATGGCCATTTGAGTAGCGCGTTCATATAGATTCAGACTAGGCATGGGACCGGCAAATCCGCCAATGTCAAAGCTCCAAAAAGGAATACCACTTAAGCCTATGCTTAATCCGGCCGCAAGAATATGCCTAAACTCTTCCCAGGTTGACATCTGATCTCCTGCCCACTGTATCGGATACCTCTGTTGTCCCTTATATCCGGCTCTGCTAAATAGAACTCTATCTTTCCCAACGAAATGGCTGTAGGCTTCTACATAGCTAGCTGCATAACCATTTCTCATCTCTAGCCCTGTACATCCATTGGAAGCGATTATATCGTCTCTTAGTATGAATTCTCCACCATCAGTTTTGAAACCGGCAACTCCCATATCAAGGAGATATTTTCTTTTCTCAAACCACCAGTTAACCGCCTCTTGTTTAGTAAAATCAAGAAGTAGCGACCCGGCAAACCAATGATCCTCCGGTATGGTATAAGGTGTCCCATCCACATTGAATATACATAGCCTGTTCTTAATAGCATAATCCCAGTCCAATTCTAGAATTTCATGTTTTTCATTATTATCCATTTTCTTTATAACTGGTATTTGCCATAGGAGTAATCGAATATCATTATCTAATAATAATTTAACGAGTCTTTGGGGATCTTTCCACTCACCATGTTCATTAAAGCGATAAAAAGTAGCTTCGTCACTCCAGGCTTCTATAACCATAACACTATGTGGTAATTTATATATTTTCATAAAATCTAATTGCCTTTTTATCTCTTCCTCAGTGTTCCAACGATTTGCTGACATCCACGGTCCTAAGCTCCATTTTGGTATCATCTTAGGTTTACCGGAGATTTCTGAAAAACTCATTATAATTTCTGCAGGATTTCCACAGAAGAAATAAATCACAGGCAATCGACCATTACTGTCCTTATTAATCTTGATTTCTATCTTTTCTCCAAAATTATATTCTGTTACTGTAAAGGTATCAACAAACACACCCATCCTATTATCCGTAAAGAAGAAGGGAATAGGACAATAGCTAATATCGCCTTGATTACAAAATTTCTCAATAACCTCAGATCTTACGATTGAACCCTTCTGGTTTACTTGGTTAAACCGTTCTCCCAGTCCATACACAGCATCATAACTATGGGTTAGTATGAGGTTACAAGAGCTGTCATCCTCAGCAAGGACAATATCCTTGAGCGATAAATTGTCTTTCTGAGCTAGTATTTTTGTAATCACATTATTTGGGTTTTCATTTAAATCAAATGCATACATGTTTGTCATAGAACCTCCATATTGTAAAACGGGAACCGAAAAATAAAGTTTTATAGTTTTGTTTTTCGGTTCCCGATATATAATAGTTTATTCGCTTATATATCTTTCATAGGCATTGGTATATATCTCTACTAATCGTTCAAGTCCCATATCATTTAATTGTTTGACATATTCATCCCAGCCCTCATCTATACCGCCTTCAGTAATCCAAATTGCTCGAGTGCTCTCTACATATTTATCAATATCTGTTGTTAAGGTAGGTCTCTCTTCATTCTCTTCATTTGTAAACATAACATTTGGATAGGGTATAGTAACTGTACTTTCTGCTATCTTACTAAGCTCTGCCTTTAATCCGTCGCCACTAGCTGATGATAGCTTAATTTTGCTTTCAAATTCTTTGCTTATATACTTTGGTCCAAAATCACGTAAGCTGGAGTCCCAGTACCAGGAGTCAGCGCTGGTTCCCTCAGGCGGGTCATTAAGCGTATAGGAGCCATCATCATGCTTTGTTATTACCGTTCCAATACCGCCCCAGAAATTCTGAATACTAGCCTCACCGGTATAGAATTCATCAAGCCATCTCGCTGCAATTTCAGGATTCTCACAGAATTTTGTAATTAGTACTTCATTACGCATTATGCTAGATACACCGTTTGGATCTCCACCGGTATATTGTTTTCCGTCATAGCCCTTAATCGGTGCTATTACTTCATACTCTGAAGCCCATTTACCGAAGTTGGAATCTGGAGTCCATGCATATTCTATTCCTACTTTTGATACGTTTGGATCCTGACGCTTTGCAGATAACATAGAATCGTCCTGTGTGAAAGCCTCAGCATCAATGATACCCTCTGCATATAGTTTATTCAACCACTTGATACCTTCCTTGTATTCCTCGGAAGTCGGAAAATATGTTATAGAATTATCTTCATTAACCATCACCTTATATCCATTTATATCTGTGATGCCAAATGGATTTAAGAGATCCATGGAAAGTCCTTTAGAACCCGAGATAGGTATCTCATCATTGGGGTCACCATTGCCGTTAGCATCCTTTTCTTTAAAAGCCTTTAGCACACTATATAGTTCGTCAATAGTAGTTGGTACCTCCATGTCCAGATTATCGAGCCACACCTTATTTATTATAGGTTGATTACAGGAAACTGGACGTAAGGGAAGATTTTTGCTCATGGAATACATATTTCCATCGGGGAAGGTAGCAATTTTTCCTAGGTCTGGCATTTCCTCCAGTGCTTTTGAGTAATTTGGCATATAATCAGCGATTAAGGTATTCAAGGGCAAAAATAAATCTAAGTTGCTCATGATATCCGAATCATTGAAGGTTTGAAAGCCCATAATAATATCCGGTAATTCACCGCCTGCAAGCATAATTCCCTTTTGCTCACTCCAATCATTAAGGGATTGTACCTGCCACTCAATCTTTACGTTTGATTTTGCTTCCAGTTCCTTAAGGAATTCATTGTTCGCAAAGCTGTCACCCATGTTACCCCAACGAGTCGTTAAGACTGTCAAGGTTACCGGTGCATCTACAATCGGCATACCGCTTAGGTTAAAATTATCATCTTCCTTAACCTTTCCGATAGTATCCTGTTCTTTTCCGATGTTATCTTTTTCCTTCATGTTATCCTCTTCGTTTTTACTGCATCCGATAACGGAAAAAGCTAAAACGAATACTAGTAATAAGCCAGTGATTTTTCTCAACCCTGTTTTCACTTCTTTACTCATAATTCATCCTCCTTAATATATGTGATTATTGGCACCTAACCCTTCACCGCGCCAATCATTACACCTTTATTAAAATATTTTTGAACAAATGGATAGATACACATAATCGGAACCGTAGAAACGATAATTACCGAATATCTCATTAAATTTGATAGTCTAAGTGCAATTTGCATTGCTTCACCGCTTCCGAAGGACATTTGAAGGTTATTTGTAATTAAGATATTACGCAGAATCAACTGTAAGGGATATTTGGATGCATCCTTCAAATAAATTAAAGCATTAAAATATGAATTCCACATACCGACTGCTGTCCATAGTGCAATAACAGATACTATTGCTTTGGACAATGGTAATACTATCTTGAAAAAATATAACAAGTTACCACAGCCATCAATCTTCGCAGCATCATTTAAATCCGATGGTATGCTATTTTGAAAGAACGTTCTTGCTACTATGATGTTATAAACCGAAACAGAAAAGGGAAGCACCATAACAAAAAAATTATTATAAAAATTGAGTTCCTTTATGGTTAAAAAAGTAGGTATTAAACCTCCATTAAAAAACATGGTAAAGATAAACATTATATTAAAGAATTTTCTCCCGACAAGATCCTTTCTTGATAATGCATAGGCTGCAAATAAATTGACAATTAGTCCAATCGATGTACCAACCACTGTATATAAAATCGTATTTGTATAACCTATCCAAATCTCCTTATGTCTTAACAGTTCTTCATAACCATCTAGGGTGAACCCCTTTGGAAGTAACCAAACCTGCCCTCCTGATACTGCAGATGGGTCGCTAAAGGATGCTATTATTACAAAGTAAAGCGGGTATATAACGACTAATAAAGTTACTGCTGCCATTATATACAATGCAATTTGAAAGACTCTGTCTGTCCGGCTGCCACTTATCTTATTATTTTTCTTTTTCCGATTCTCAGACATTTATCCTATCCTCCCTTTTACCATAAGCTATTTTCACTTATTCTCTTTGATATTTTATTTACAGATATTAAGAGAATAAAATTCACTATGGTGCTGAACAGATTAATCGCTGCCGAATAGCTATATTGCGTGTTAATTACACCAATTTTATATACATAGGTAGAGATAACCTCACTGCTTCCTATGTTAAGATCATTCTGCATCAAATACACTTTCTCAAAACCAAGACTTAATAATCCACCCACTCGTAAAATAAGCATAATAACAGCTGTTGAGACCAGCATTGGTACATCTATATATCTGATTTTTTGCATTCTTGTAGCACCGTCTACCGTTGCTGCTTCGTAAAGGCTTGGATCTATTCCCGAAAGAGCTGCTATGTAAATAATGCTATCCCATCCTGCATGCTGCCAGACATCACTCCATACATACAGATGCTTAAATGCGCCGGCTTTACCCATAAGATTAGGTGCATCAAATCCAAAGGCATTACAAATGGCTCCAAAGACTCCACTTCCCGGTGATAGTAGCAAGGTAATTAATCCTACCATTACTACTGTTGATATAAAATGCGGCATATAGGTTACAGTTTGAAAGATTTTTTTAAACTTACCATGCCTCATTTGATTTATGCTTAAGGCAAGTATTATCGGAATCGGGAATACAAGCATACTATAAAGTGTAATGGTTAAAGTGTTTCGTATTGTCGTTTCAAATTGATACGAATCAAAGAACTTTTCGAAATACTTATACCAGGGTTTTGACCAGATGCTTCCCCATATCCCATTTGCTGGTCGATATTCCTTAAAGGCAATCAGCACCCCGTACATAGGCTTATAGGTGAATAAAATGAGTATAACTACAGCTGGAAGTAACAGAAGATACAAACCCCAATTCCTGCGTATTCTTAACCACAACATCTTCTTCGAGCTTGTTTTCTGATGTTTGATATTCTTCACCAGTCCCCCCCCCCATTTCACTTTGCATTAATATAGACTCTTTCTTCATATGGTCTTAGTCTAATTTCATCCTTTATCTCTGAATAATTACAGAGTAACAACTGATAATTCTTTATCAACTCCTTTGTAGCATCCACATAATCAC
>JAQVQL010000163.1 GCA_028701595.1 Herbinix sp. | reverse complement strand
ATTCAAGTCCGTATTTTATTATTTATTTTCTTCTGAATCTCAACTACGACTATAGGGGTAATAGATAGTAAAATTACAAGTGCCCATTGACGTAGATTTAGAGGAACCACTTGGAATATATTAGCCAATGGAGCTATAGATATAACTACAATCTGTAATAGGGCACATATGATAAATGATATTACCAGCTTACTGTTTGTTAATATACCTATTTCCGAAAGAGAGCGATTACTTCTCATATTAAAGGAATGAAACAGTTGGGAGAGGCTTAATACTGCAAAGCACATGGTTCTTCCAACCCAAGGTGTATATGTAGCTGTGTTAGTTGCCTCGTGATGGATAAGGGAATTGTATAGTCCCGATGTGTCATAGTACTTAATTCCGATGACAAAGGCACAAAGAGCCAAGGAGCCTATAAGTATTCCCTCAATAATTATCTGTAAAGCGAGTCCGTCTGCAAACATTCCTTTATTTGGAGAGATAGGCTTTCTTTTCATGATGTCTTTAGATGCAGGCTCTACTCCCAAGGATATTGCTGGAAGAGAATCGGTAACGAGATTTACCCAAAGAAGTTGAACAGCCACAAGGGGAGTGGGTAATCCCAAGAGTATTGCTACAAATATAGTTAGTATTTCACCTATATTACTGGAAAGGAGAAAATGAACAGCCTTTCGAATATTTTCATATATTCCACGACCTTCTTGTACAGCTGATACAATGGTGGCAAAATTATCATCAGTAAGTATCATATCTGAAGCATTCTTGGCGACATCTGTTCCTGTAATCCCCATAGCACAGCCAATATCTGCTGCCTTAAGAGCAGGAGCGTCGTTTACACCGTCTCCTGTCATGGCGACAACCTCACCTCTGCTTTGATAAGCCTTAACTATCCTTACCTTATGCTCGGGTGATACTCTTGCAAAGACACTAAACCTACCTATTGTATCATTAAGCCTCTTGGTAGACATTTTTGATAATTCCTCACTTGTTATGGCTTCGGTCTGTGGAGTAAGGATACCTAGCTCTTTTGCAATGGCTTTTGCGGTTAGGATATGGTCACCTGTTATCATAACAGGCTTTATGCCAGCTTGACGACATATCCCTACTGCGCCCTTTACCTCTTCGCGGGGAGGGTCAATCATACCTATAAGACCTATAAAGGTTAAGTTGTTTTCAAGCTTGCTTGAATCTGCTTTCACATAAAATTTGGAAAGGTTCTTATAAGCAACTGCAATAACACGAAGAGCCCGGCCTGTCATAGCTGAATTTAGAGCATTGATTTTATTTTTGTCACGGGTGGTCATGGGCTGTTGCTTTCCGTTTCTATATATGTGAGAGCAGCCTTCTATTAGAAAATCATATGCACCCTTTGTGACACTTCGATAGGAGGAGGCATCTGGAGATTCATGAACAGTGGTCATGAGCTTTCTTGTAGAATCAAAGGGGATTTCATATATCCTCCGATACATCGAATCGAGATCAGGCTTATAAGCGCCACAGTTATAGGCGGCAAGAACTAATGCTTTTTCAGTAGGCTCACCGTTAAGGACTGGCAGATTATGTTCCTCTTGTACAAGGGCGTCACTACATAGGGCGGCGTGTGATAGTAGAAAGAAAGCAAAATTACTTTTCATTTCTTCCTTATTGTCAACAGAGCTTATCTCGGTTACTGTCATCACATTTTGTGTCAAGGTTCCTGTCTTATCAGAACAAATCACCGTAGCACTTCCCAGGGTCTCTACAGCAGGTAGCTTTCTAATAACGGCATTCTTTTTTGCCATCCTTTGAACACCCAAAGAAAGCATAATGGTCACAATGGCTGGAAGTCCCTCAGGAATAGCAGCCACAGCAAGGCTTACAGAGGTCATAAACATATCAAAGGGTGGAAGATCTTTATATATTCCAATAACGAACACCAAGCCACAGATAAGTAGTGCTGCTATACCAAGAACCTTTCCGGTCCTTGCTAATCTCTTCTGTAGGGGAGTATCAGGAGTATCATCCTCCATAATCATTCTTGCGATATGTCCTACCTGTGTATCCATTCCGGTGGCCACCACTATACCTACTCCTCTACCATAAAGCACGGTACTTGTAGCCATAACCATATTGATTCTATCAGCCAGATTACTATCAGGAAGCAAAATAATGCCCGCATTCTTCTCCACCGGATGCGATTCGCCTGTTAAAGAAGCTTCTTCTACGCGTAGATTAACGGCATGAACCAGTCTACAATCAGCGGGAACGAAGCTTCCAGTTTCAAGTATAACAATATCTCCAGGAACCAAATCTGATGAGTGTATCTCTGTAACTATATTATCCCGTAGCACATGGGCTGAGGGAGCTGACATTTTTTTTAGAGCTTCCAAGGCTTTTTCGGCTTTGGTTTCCTGTAATACTCCAAGAAAGGCATTTAGAATTATTATCATTAGTATAATAATTGGATCAACAAGATCGAGCTTTCCATCCAGATATGATACAACCAAGGATAGTATGGCTGCACATACTAATATAATTATCATGAAGTCAGCAAATTGAGCCAGGAATTTTTGTAAAAGATTTTTTCCTTTTTTAGCATCTATAATATTCCTACCATATAATCTCTGTCTTTCTAGTATATCCTCTTGGATAAGACCTTGATTGACATCAGCCTTCAATTCCCTTAGGGTGTCCTCTATGGATATGCTATGCCAGTGCATATTTTCCTCCAATTCTGCTCATTGTTTATGGTCAATCTTCTTTAAATTATATGAGGATAATAAGGGATTATGTAAGAAAAGAAATAAGGGATAATGACATATTTTTTATGATAAAAAACATTGTTTTAATCTGAAAAAAGTGTATACTGTTCACATTAAGAAAGTAATTTGATTTTATGAAAGTGCAGAGGTGCAAAATGTCAAGAAATATAACTCGTGATATGACAAAAGGTCATCCGGCAAAATTAATATTGAGATTCTCTGGGCCTATGCTTATAGGCAATATATTTCAGCAGCTCTATAATATGGTGGATTCAATAGTTGTTGGTAAGTTTGTCAGTAAGGATGCATTGGCGGCAGTAGGTGCTACCGGTTCGTCGGTATTTCTTATTTTTGGTCTAACCTTTGGTCTATCAGCCGGCATATCAATTGTAATATCTCAGTATTTTGGTGCGGGAGATCACCAAAGGGTCAGAAAGAGTATTGCTACAGCAACATATATAATTCTTTTAGCTGCTGTTATTATGGGGGTGCTAGGCTACTTTGCCAGTCGTCCCTTGTTGGAGCTTTTAGGAACGCCAGTGGAACTTATAGATCAATCGGAGAGATATATGAAGATATGCTTTTTGGGGATTCTTGGCACTGCCAGCTATAATGGAATTGCTGCGATTCTTCGTGCCCTTGGAGACTCCATAACTCCATTAATATTTCTAATTATTGCCAGTATTATTAATGTGGTACTGGATCTTGTATTTGTAATTGCGTTTCACTGGGGTGTTCCCGGTGTTGCTATAGCCACAGTGATTTCTCAATTCATATCTGGTATAGGGTGTATTATCTATTCCTATAATAAGGTTAAGCTTCTTAGGATTCCATTAAAGGAGTTTAAGCCTGACAAGGAAATACTTATAAAAAGTATTCGACTGGGGATTCCTGTAGCCTTACAGAATTCATTTGTATCCATCTCCATGATGGCTTTGCAATTTGTTATTAATGGATTTCAGGCTACTATTATGGCGGCATATACAGTTGTAAACAGAATAGAGCAGCTTGTCATGCAACCATCCATGTCCTTGGGAGCAGCAGTGGCTTCATTTACAGGACAGAATATAGGTGCAGGAAATATTGATAGAGCTAAGAAAGGAATGAAATCATCGGTCATAATTATTGTGATATTTAGTCTTATTATGCTTCCTCTTATGTACTTCGGTGGGGAATATATTATGAGACTATTTACTAAAAAAGAGGATATAGATGTGGTAAGAAATGGAGTGGAAGGGATAAGAATTACCAGTCTATTCTATAGCTTCCTAGGACTGATATTTGTAACAAGGAATTTCCTAAGCGGGGCTGGTGATATCAAAGTTCCTATGATTATGGGACTTATAGAGGTAGTAGTTAGGGTGACTGTATCCATATATCTGTCTAAGATAATCGGTTTCCAAGGTATATTCTGGGCGAGTGCGCTGACCTGGTTTGCAACTGGAATATATGGAAGTATAAGAGTATTATCAGGCAAATGGATGAATAAGTCGATTATATCAAGGAGTATCTAAAGAATCTTAATTAACTGGAGAATTAGAAGAAGTCTGCTAACATACCGGCTTACTCAGCTGGATTAGCAGTCTTTTTCTTTCTCCATTTATATAACCTATTGATTATTAGGAACGAGCTCGCCAGTATAAATATTGGAATAAGATTATGCTTATATCTACTATAATACTCAGCTACCTTACCATAATTCTCTCTTAGTGAATAGCCAAGACCTATAAGTAGAGTATTCCATACGGTAATACCTAAGAAGGAGGCAGGAAAATATACTGAAGGCTTTAGCTTTGCAGCCCCAGCAATCAATGCTATATATGTACGGACTAAGGGGATGACACGGCCAATACAGACCGCAGAAGCACCGTTCTCATGAAATCTGTCATAAGATGCATTAAGTGACTTATCAGATTTGGGGAACTTTTTTTTAATACCATTTATGATGGCTCCCCCTCCAAACCATCCCAAGGTATAGCATATGCCTGTACCTATAAGTCCTGCTAACACACTTAGGGGTAGAATTACAAGAAAATGAGTGTTATTTATAGAAGCGACTGCACCTGAGAGGGGCAATACTATTTCACTAGAGACAGGAAAACAGGCATATTCCAACATAATCACTAAAAACATCGCCATTAATCCATAATCATAAATCAAATCTGAAAGAAAACTCATTTATATTACCATCCATTCTTTTATGTAACAATATATTATTTATAATACAATTTATGATATCAATATAGGAATAAAAATCGGATTCTACAAGATAGTTCTCTAACAAAAACTTGACAAATGACAAAGTAATGATATATTAATATAATAAATATCAAATAGCTTCATAGAGCTTTTAGCACTAGTATCTGTTTAGTAAATAAATATTATATAAGCTAAGATAAGGAGTAGTAAGAGAAGATGTGCTTGTAGAGAGCTACCGGCTGGTGTAAGGTAGTAGCAACAGTCTCCCAACTCGCCTTGGAGCTTCCCGGTTGAAGAACAGTAGGTCGGGACGGTATTCCCGTTATCGAAGTCAAGTGCATAACTTCATGATTATATATGTAATTACCTTATTGTAATTACATATGTAATATAATGTGATTATGAATTAGAGTGGTACCACGGAATGATAACCTTTCGTCTCTTTTATGGATGAAGGGTTTTTTATGTATAAGAGATATAATTTAAGGAGGAGAATGTTATGTCAACACCTTATAATCATAAGGAAATCGAAAAGAAATGGAGAAAGCACTGGAAGGAGCATCAAGTCAATATTAATGATGGTAAGAAGCAGAAGTATTACTGCCTAGATATGTTTCCATATCCGTCTGGGAGTGGACTTCATG
>JAQVQL010000162.1 GCA_028701595.1 Herbinix sp. | reverse complement strand
AAAAGCCTCCTTAATAAATGAGGCATGCGACGGATAATAAAAGTATGAATATTTGTAGGGGTAAAGTCAAGATAAAGATTTGAAAGAGTTAATTCGAGATACAACTAGAATTTACATTTTCAAATAACAACATAGTAATTCTCTTTGTTTTTCATCTTGACAGACTTCCTTTCATATGTTATCGTTAAATCATCTCAAAGGTTGACCACCATATGAGATTACACCATAAGTTCAAATAAAAATTTATTCACATCGCCTTAGGGCTGCCCAATGTAGGGCATTTTTTTTATTCTTTTTTCCGATCTATATATAAGAGTCTTATAAACAAGTAAGCCCAAATCTTTCCTTTTAATTATATATCATATGACAAAATAATACAAACAATAGATATGTTTATCTTATAATATTTGCTTGATAAGCTTCATGTTTAATACTTTTTATTAACTTATGAAAATAATGCTAAATTACCATTTGTTTTGTCATGTAAATTCCACAAATAATTACTCGCAATAACATTTATCCTATTATGTCCCAACATCCTCGACACTGTCATCATAGCCTTTTTATCATACACATTTCCCTTCATATCACCCTTACAGTAGTATTTTTGCTCCCTTATAAGGCTATCTAGGGGGCGTTCCAAGGATTTATATAGCTCACAAGCATAAGAAGCTCTGTAGCTATGAATATCAAGGTTCTGAGGTATGGTTTTGAACACATATTCTCCAATATTATCATTATGGTATGATTTTATATGTTCTCTATACTCTGCCAGTACTTCAACTATTCTTCGCTTACCACCCTTTCCCTGTAATACCTCTATGTATACATTATCTTCCTCAATAATGATGTTTTCAGTCTTAAGCTGTGCCAGCTCATGTCTTCTTAGACCACACCCCTTACAAAAGTCAATTATATCCTTATGTTTTTCTTTAGAAATATGCTTATCATGTTTACAATCCTTGCGGGATCGCTTTATATCTTCTCTTTTTCTGTCTGGTGTTATCAGCTTCAAATCTGATGTGGAAGATCCATACATTTTAGCTATAGCACTAGCTTCCATTTTTATGGTCCATGCACTCAGTCCCTTATCTATTCTATAATCTAGATAATCTTGAATATGTTTCTTTGCCCCTTCAATCGATTTACAACCATACGTCTTTTTACACCATTCAGCAAAAGCTATACAATGCTTTTTATATGTATTATATGTACTCCAGGAATATATACCATCTGGAGTAGATTTGCCTTCCTTCTTTATTTCTTCTTTTGCTTTATGGCGTGATTGTCCAATGCACAATTTTGATAGCATAGCTGCTTGTACTTGCCACTTCATAGATTTATTCTTTGTTCTACCCATAGTTATTCCTTCTTTCGTAGTAGTTTTATTTAATAATTTGCTATTACTGTTAAGTTTAAAAGAGCTGTTTTCGACTGCCCCTGTAGATAAATCTACTGTCGGACACTATTTATAGTAGTGTCATTTTGCCGACTTCGCCGTTTACTTCATCATTTTTCTATGAAAAATTGAGAAGTAACCTGCTCGTCCACCGTCATTATTTGTCCTAAAACTCCATCTGATGTCTTCTAATATCATACGGTGAGCCTACTGCTTAATCCTGCAAGCTTTTTCTCCGGCTTATGTGTAACCCGAAGCTTTGTCATTCCCTTATGTATCTTTGATGTCTTTTTCTCCAATCATCATCTATATGAATCTAGTATGCATTATCTGGTAGGTCGATAACTTGTACTTTTGAAAAACTTTCTTGCTATGTTAATAACACTCTTTATATTTATAAAGGAATATTATCTTTTCAAAACAATTTTACATTATTTGATTATTATTACTATTTTTTTCATATTATTTATAGTCCCACACAGTGTTTTATTTTCCAAGCTTCAAGGCCCCTATTTTAGCCTGTTTGCCAACATTCCGAATGGCAAATTTTTAAGACCTCTTTAGTCAAACTAAAAATAAAGGGGTAATTTTATGACTAACGACAATCTAAATCTATTGAATGAAGCAATTAATTCTGGTATTATTAACCTTAGCGATGTGCAAGAAAAATTAGACATGACTAAGAGACAAATATTATTAGGCAGACATAAATTTAACATCTGGGAAGGTAAGACGGGCTATTGGTATACTTATTTGCCTGATGAAAAGCATCCAAGAAAGAGAAGGCAGATAAAGAGAAAGACAAAAGCTGATTTAGAGAATGCCATTGTAGACTTCTACAATGCAGATAATGAGGAAGAGCTTGTCAAGAAAGTAACTCTGAAAAGTCTATACTACGAATGGCTTGATTACAAAGCTCTACATATGAATGCTACTACAAGCATAAGAAGGATAGATAATGATTGGGTTAAGTATTATCTTAATGATCCAATTATAAATATTCCTTTACTGCAAATGGATAGCCTCATGTTAGACATATGGGCTCACAAGAAGATTAAAGAATATGAAATGACAAGAACAAAGTATTATAATATGTCAATCATTCTAAGACAGTCATTAATATATGCTGTAGATAAAGGCATATTGACAACAAGCCCATTTGAGAAAGTGAAAATTAATACTAAGCTCCTCCGTAAAGTAAAGAAAAAGGATGACCACACGCAAGTATACCTCACAAATGAGCAGCAGCTTCTTGAGCAAGAAGCATGGAATGACTTTAACTCCGATACATCTTGTACTACACCATTAGCTATATTACTTGTCTATCAGACAGGCTTAAGATTAGGTGAGCTTGTAGCTCTCAAATGGTCTGATGTTAAAGGTAATTACCTTCATGTTCAACGCATGGAGGTTAGACACCAAGAACGCAGAGAAGATAACACATGGAAATCCGCTGAGCTTATTCTTGTAGACCATGTTAAATCAGATGCTGGTGACCGCCATGTATATCTAACAAAATCGGCTAAGCAAATCCTAAAGGAAGCAAGAAAAAGTGCAATTAAAAATGGTTTTATCAATGAATTTATCTTTATTGACAGTAAAGGCGAACGCATACATAAATATGCCATTGATAAAAAAATTAGGAAATATTGCAGACATATCGGAATTATGGAGAAGAGTATGCACAAGATAAGAAAGACCTATATCTCTAAGCTAATCGATAATGACGTGAATATCAATACCATACGAAGTCAGGCAGGTCATGAAAGAGAAGAAACTACTTATAAGAATTACTGCTTTGACCGATTAGCAGATAAGTACAAAGAGGATTTACTAGAAAGAGCTTTATCTAACCAAGCCAAATAAATTCTCTATTACAAGAGTAGGCAATCAAAAGCCATAAAAGGCAATCAAAAAAATTAACAAGGTTTTGGAGATAAAAAAAGCGGAAGCTCCTCATTTTAAAGAGCTTCCACGATTTCATAAGAATGCAGTCGGCGGGACTTGAACCCGCACCCAGTTAGCCCGGACTAGATCCTTAGTCTAGCGCGTATGCCAATTCCGCCACGGCTGCATGTATTCGTTCGGCGGCTTGTAACCCAGCGAACGAATTATATTATATCAATGTTTACTATAAAAAGCAATAAAAACTTTATGGAATAATATTATTTATATTATAAAAGAATCTATCAATAAGGGATAACCAAATATTTTTTATACTAATAATAAAGAATTATCCCGGAGGGACCTTACACCTTCCAGGACTTCTTCTTTATTTATTCCTTTTCTTGATGCAAGCATCAAACACATTCCTCATGGCAGGGTTATCAATCATCTTGCCATGATAGTCGAACCTAGAGCCATGGCAGGGACAATCCCAGGTCATTTCATTCTGATTCCACTCCAGCTTACAGCCAAGATGGGGGCATTTCGTGGTGACAAAGTAGTATTTGTCATCCTTGTCACGATAGACTCCTACTCTTTGTCCATCGTGCTTGATGACACCGGCCTTACCCTTCTCTATATCCTTAAGTCTATCATGAGGAATCTTTAGATATTCTGACAGGAGGCTGATGGTTATAATTGCAGCATCCTTTACAAATACGCGACTGCCTGATAGCATCAATCTTCTAGGAATGAAAGCCTTGCGATATTTATTATCCTTATCGGTAATCATATCACTGATAATCATGGCAGATACCATGGAGCCGGTCATTCCCCATTTGTTAAATCCCGTAGCCACATATATATTGGGTGTCCTAACCGAATATCTGCCTATATAAGGGACTGCATCTGGTGTTATACAATCCTGAGCAGACCAGGTATACTTTACACTCGAGTTTGGATACCATTTCCTTGCTGCCTTTTCTATCCTTGCATATGAATTAATGGGTTGATATTGACCGGTTCTATGATAACCACCACCAAGAATCAGATAGTCCTTATATTTTCTAAAGGTAAAGCCATCCTGATCGGCATCAAGATACATGCCATAAAAATCGTCCTTGGCTTTACCGCAGCCTTCCAGCGCTGTTAAATAAGAACGCTCCTGATGAAGCCTTATAAAAAAGTATCCTGGGACATTGATAAAGGGATAATGGGTGGCAATAACCACCTTCTTTGCCCTTACACTTCCAGCATCCGTTAGGATAAGTCCATTCTTATTTATCTGGGTTACACGGGTATTTTCATAAATCTTAAGGGTTTCCGCAACTCCATCAAGAAATTTAAGGGGGTGAAACTGTGCTTGATTATCAAAGCGAATTGCTCCCTTAACCTTAAAAGGCAGGGTGGTTTCCTTAGTAAATACAGCCGGAAGCCCCAGCTTTAGTGCCGCTTCAACCTCCTGCCTAATCTTTTGCTCATTATCAAGAGTATAGATATAATTCGGAAGCTCCTCATAGTCACAATCAATCTGAAGCTCATTAATAATCTCCTTGTACTTATCAATTGCCAGCTGGTTTGCCATAGCATATTCCCAGGCTCTTTGCTCTCCCTTATATGATATGAGCTTCTTATAAATTAGACTATGCTGAGAGGTTATCTTAGCAGTGGTATTCTTAGTTACACCACCGCCTACTTTTCTGCATTCAAGCACTACGACAGGTATCCCACGTTGTTGTAGAAGGTAAGCAATTAAAACGCCTGCCATACCCCCTCCTATAACTGCTACCTCGGTAGATATTTCGCCCTTAAGACTCGGTCTTATAGCCTTATATTTTGAATCATTTTCTCGACTGTCATTATTACGGTATTGGCTTTGAATCCACAGAGATTCGGCTCTCTCCATGCCCTCCTCTTTAAATGTTCCGTTTTCCTTCCATAGAATTCCCATATTTTATTCACCTCATGACTATATTTTACAATAACCATGTAATTTATACGGGACTTTTAATAATTACTATGAATTAACATGACTGTGAAGGATAGGCTATCCTCAGAATTTGTTAACAAATAAAGCTAACTGAGAATTCTAACGATGACCTAAATTACATCCCAGAGGCTGCTAAAGCCTTCTGGGATGCTGATAATCAAGGGATATACATTAATTTTATTGGGTAACACATGCTTTACATAAATTCGCTATTGCAGACCATAATCAAGCCATCATATAGGGCGGGTCATCAGGTGCTTCTATGACAGAATCAATGAAGGGCAGCATCCAGAACATCTTTGTAAATATAAAATCATAGAATGCTTTACCTAGCTTCAGAGGCTCTATCGC
>JAQVQL010000161.1 GCA_028701595.1 Herbinix sp. | reverse complement strand
TCTTAGAAGAGGAGATGCTATAATTACAAGTCCAGATTTCTTCTTCCACGAAGGCTGGGGCTACCTAAGTGTAGTTATAGATCCCAGAGAAAAGCTATGTGCTGTATGGTTAGTTCCTTATACAGACGGAACTGTCTGGTATCCTGAAAGTCTTCTTAATGTTAAAAATGTCATATGGTCAGGATTAATATAAGATTTATCCGAACAAGTAGAAATATATGATAATGTATCGATTATAATGGTAAAAAGAATAAAAGTATTATAAAATAATCTTGATAGAATATAGTTTCAGGATTATTTTATTGCTGAATTTTTTACCATATCCTCTATATATTTATAATCATTACTTAATAATTGGATAGAATAATGTGTAGAAGATAAATGAAAGGTAGGACATGCTGTGAATGTATTTGATGTAATGGGACCTATTATGGTCGGCCCGTCTAGCTCTCATACCGCAGGAGCTGTTAAGATAGGATATACAGCCAGAAAGCTTATGCGCGAGGATATAAAAGAGGCGAAGATTTTTCTCCACGGTTCCTTCCTTTAACAGGTAAAGGACACGGAACCGATAAGGCCTTGATAGCGGGACTCCTTGGTATGCTGCCAGATGATGAAAGAATTCCCGATAGCTTTTTCCATGCCGAGGAAAGAGGACTGGAATATGAATTTGAGGGGATTGAGCTTAGAGATGCCCATCCAAATTCGGTACTGCTTAAGCTTGTGGGTATACAGGGCAATAAGATGGAAATCATTGCTTCTTCAATTGGAGGAAGTTCTATTGTAATAAATCAAATAGATGGGGTTGAAGCTGATATTACCGCTGCATATCCTACCTTAGTAATAAAAAATATTGATAAACCTGGACATGTATCCATGGTTACTTCACTATTAAGTAAGAATAGCATAAACATTGCGACCATGAAGATTCAAAGGGATAAAAGAGGCGGTAATGCCGTCATGATTATTGAATGTGATCAAGAGGTTCCCTCTGAGGTATTGGAGCTACTTACAAATGCCGAGGGTGTTAAGAAGGTAACCTATATAAATACGGTTGAAGCATAGTTTCGTTGATGGAGGTAGAAGATGAGTTTTAGGTCTTTTGATGAGATATTATGTAAATGTAAGGAAGAGGATAAGCCCTTCTGGAGAATTATTCTTGAGGATGATATGGAGGAAAGGCTAGTCACGGAAGAAGAATCCATTGAAAAGATGAGGCAACTGTATATGGCCATGAAGGCTGCAGACGAAGCCTATGAGAAAGACTTAACCTCAACAAGCGGTCTGGTTGGAGGAGACGGCGAAAGAATAGGCCGTGCTCTATCTGAAGGAAAGACACTTGGAGGCCCCTTTATAGGTGAGGTAATGTCAAAGGCACTTAAGATGGGAGAGTCCAATGCCTGTATGAAGAAGATTGTGGCGGCGCCTACAGGGGGTGCCTGCGGTGTAATACCTGCGGTATTGTTAACCTATGAGGAGCAATTCGGGGCTTTCTCACAGCAGATGATAGAGGCTATGTATGTGGCAGCAGGAATAGGGCAGGTTATAGCTAACAGGGCATTTATATCAGGTGCTGCTGGGGGCTGTCAGGCAGAGATTGGTTCAGCCAGTGCTATGGCATCCGGTGCATTAGCATACCTTAATGGCGGGGATGGAGAGAGTATTACCCATGCTGTGGCCATGTCCTTTAAGAACCTAATCGGACTGGTATGTGATACGGTGGGAGGCTTAGTAGAGGTTCCTTGCGTAAAGCGTAATGTAGGAGGAGCAGTTATTGCCATAGCTAGTGCAGATATGGCTATAGCCGGTATTCGAAGCCGGATTCCACCGGATGAGGTTATAGACGCCGTGAGAGAGGTTGGAGAATCCCTTCCAAGGACTCTTAGAGAAACAGGTGAAGGTGGTCTTGCTGCTACACCAACAGGAAAGAGAATTACAAACGAATTGATGAGATAGTGACATTTTTAATTAACACAAAGATAAAGACAGAGAAAGGAATTACTAATAAAATGAAAAACAAACTACTAAAGCATCCCCTACTCCGTACCCTAATTGATCTACGAGGAAATCCTCGTGCAAGTGTATATACAGAACCCATGTGGGGACTTTCAATGAATCTGTGTTTACCTTATGCATCGGTGTTTATGCTATCCTTTGGTATGAGCGATATAGAGATAGGTATAATTACCTCAATCTATATGTTCTCACAGATGATTTTCGCATTTATATCAGGTGCAGTTATAGATAAGATGGGACGTAGACTCAGCACTGCTGTATTTGATTTCCTAGCATGGAGCCTACCTAGCCTTATCTGGGCATCCAGTCAGGGATTTTGGTTCTTTGTGGTAGCCGCTCTACTTAACGGAACTATGAAGATAACTACAGTATCCTGGGACTGTCTACTGATAGAGGATGCTCCAAAGGAAAAGATTACACGGATATATTCCCTGGTAATCATATCCGCTAACCTTTCTGCTTTATTTGCACCGATTTCATCAATTTTGGTAGCAAAGTTAACACTAGTACCTGCAATACGAATACTTTATATCAATGCATTTGTTATAATGACAGCAAAGATATTAATTCTATATAAACTGTCAACAGAGACTGCCGTGGGTAAGATCAAACGTGAGGCTTCACGTAACATGTCCTGGCTAGAGATGCTATCAGGTTATAAGACTGCTATAAAGAAGATACTAGCATCAAAGGGAACAAAGTTCGCAATAGTAATCAGTATCTTGGTAGAGATAGTAGGTATGATTGGGATGACCTTCTGGCAGATTATTGCATCGAGGCGAATCGGCGTTCCTGATGTATTACTCCCTATCTTTCCAATGGTAAAAAGTATACTAGCCATAGTATTGTTCTTCACTGTAATAGCACATATGAAGCAGTCTAATATAAAATGGCCCCTATATGCGGGTTTCATAAGTACTATAATCAGTTGCTTATTACTTATATCAATTACAGATACCGGTATATGGGGATATGTGGTATTATCGGCCTCCCTAATATTCGAAGCACTTGGCATGGCCGTACTACATACACTTAGAGAATCTCTCGTAGCCATCAATGTTGATCCCATAGAGCGTTCAGGCATAATGGGATTACTTCAGACTACGGTTATGCTAGTGAGTGTACCATTTGGCTATATAGGAGGTGTACTCAGTGACATTTCCAGAGCATTACCATTTGTTCTGTGTATAGGAATACTACTACTTGGGATTCTTGCAACATCACTGTATTATAGAAGACAGGGGGACGCTTCCACTGTCTTGTAATAAGCCAAAACAGACAGGGGAACAGACAGGGGAACGTTCCCTTGTCTTACCCTTGTCTTATAAAAGTATATTGGTAAAATACAACAAATAATTACAAAAACTTTGTTAAATTTATTCTCGAAAGATGTATTTACAAAATCTGTATTCTATATTATTATATATCTATCAAATATCAAATACTAAATATCAAATTCTATTTCATCTATTTGTTTCATTAATCTTTTATTTATCCCAGCAGAAACCACATGTAATAAAATTTTAACTAAAGAGGGGGAATCCTATGTGAAAGTGGCTTTTTGGAGCAATGAATATGAAAAGTCTCATGCATTCCATAATTTCGCGGCAATCAGTATAGCAAGTGTTATGAGTAATCCTTACACCATAACAGTGCTGGAAAATTATCTTGGAAGAGATAATCTCGGTAAAGCATTTTTCGTAGATAATGATAATATACATGCCAGATCAGGAGGGACATGCTTTTATGAGGGGGGAGGAATCGAAGGACTGCTTCGAAGAATTTATCGTGGAGATAATGATCCTAGTATATTAAGAGGTTATCTAAAAGAGGTGATACCAGAGCATCTATACTATATACCCAAAAGCGGAGTAATTAACAGTGAACTTTTCGACTATGAAATGCATAATAATCTAAATGAGTTATTGGGGATCATTACTAATAGTACTGATATTTGTTATATCAATTCATCTCAACAAAATCATCTTAGTTCTAAAGTCATTCTACAAGAGGCAGATATAATAGTAATAAATCTATTTCAAAATCCTGAATATCTGGAAGACTTCTTCAAAAACTACTATTCTCTTATACCCAAATCCATATTTATAGTTGGAAACTATTCGCCAAAATCCATTATGAGCTGTAAAAGAATTTCTAAACTTTATGATATACCGATAGAAAACATTTCACCTATTCCATATAATGAGTATTTTCATATTGCATGTAATTTTGGAGGTGCAAAGGAATTTTTCAATAGTAATTATTTTTGTACAAGGGAAAGCGCACATTACCTATTCATTCATGGGGTTAGGAAAGCCGTTTATATGATCTTAAAAAGAGTTGAAGAATCCATTCTTTTGGATAAAGAGGTGATGGAGTATTGCGGTGTATAACGATTATTAGAAGTACTTGTTTATTATTACTGGGAATAGCGGTATATAGTATTTTATTGTGGGTCTTTGGATGGAGGATGCCGGGAAGATTGCGAAAAAATAATAGACATAGATTAATAGATAATAAATGTTATAGCCGAAAAGCATTGATTGTAATTGGATATTATATTTTATTAGGAATCGTAATCTTATTTGAATATCTATTAATCAAATATATGGTAAGAGGTGACTTATGAAGCATAAAAGAAAACTTAAAAGAACAACAAAGCAATATATCATAGTGGCCTTAATTTGCATTGTTGTAATAGGAACAGCCGCTATAGCAACTTCTTTAATTTCGATTGGACAGATTCGCGATGAATATGAATTTATGCTAAGTGAAGCGAGGAATGAAATGAATGACAATAGGAGGTCTGTTTTTATTGCATTATCTGATATGAAGACAGGTGAAATTCTTACTAAGGATAAGGTTGAAGAAAAAACAGTCTATTCCTCGCAACCCACAGGTAACTATATTTCAAGAGATGCATTGGGTAAGGCGTTGATGATTGATATTCAACAAGGAACTCATATAGTTAAGGGTATGCTGACTGAGAACCTAGTTTCATCTGCTTTGCGAGAAATAGAATATGACGTGATTCATATTAGCCCCAATATAGTTGCAAATGATTATGTAGATGTAAGGATATTCTATCCTAGTGGGGAAAATTTCATTGTTATGTCAAAGAAATCATTAAAAGGGTTTCAACCGGGGACCCCGCTATGCTATATGTGGGTGGATGAAGAGGAGATTCTAAGAATGTCTGCTGCAATAGTTGATGCTGCATTATATGAGGGCTCTAAATTATTCGTTACAAAGTATATTGAACCCAATATTCAGGATGCTTCTATCATTACATATGTTCCCAATATATCAGTTCTTTCCTTAATTGAACATAATCCTAATATTGTTGATAGATGCTCGCAGTTATTAAATAAAGAGGTAAGGAAAGCTCTGGAAAATCGATTAACCCAAAGCTTGGCTTTAGATGTATCCACTATTAGATGGGAACTAGACGATATCGATATTATATATATGCCTACGGAGGATGAAAAATATAAGCAAAGAGATGATGCTGAAGTTATAAGTGAAGATACAGAAGCTTTAATAGATCAAGAAAATCACCAGGATAAAGATACTAAATTAGATGTTGAAAAACCTACATATTTTCCTGAGCTAGGCAAGAGATCAGATATT
>JAQVQL010000160.1 GCA_028701595.1 Herbinix sp. | reverse complement strand
AAAAAGATTATCTATCGATAGTATCTCCTTCTTTAGTAACATCATAAACACTATGTCTTCCTATATGTTTTTAGACTGTCTACTTTAAGGGGAGCATATCAATCTTGGACGATTATACTTTTATCGTTTTAACAATTCATTTATTTCTTTGCTATGGGAAGCTACGACTCTCTTAATATTGCCTACATCAAATTTAATTTTATCAACCTCTTCACGTGTATCGTTAAGCTTGTTAGTATTAGGGATGTACTGTTCTAAAAGAAGCTGAATATTTCTGTCAGTAACATTTTCGAGGTGAAGCCTTATTTTAATCTGTCCATCTTTTAAAGATGATACTCTTCCAGACAGCTCATCCTGTCCATCTTTTAAAGATGATACTCTTCCAGACAAGTCTTGGAGCAAGCTCAATATTTTGTCTTCACTGTTCAATGGAAACCTCCTTCTTATTCATTATATCCTGTGATATTTATACTTGGAATACGAACTAATATCTATTTACTGTTATTATATCAGAATAATTTAAGTAAAACCACTAAATTACATTTGTCATAATAACGAAAATAAGTTGTTATTTTAATAATTATCAACAATGATATCTAAGAAAAACGTTATAAAATAAATAAAGAATATATTAAGTAATTTGGGATTACTATATTTTTTTATTGATTTGTGGTAATATAGCGATAGAAGTCTTGTCTAGAAGCAGGGGAAAGAGCTGTAAGATAAAAAATAAGAATTATATCTTTCTCATATAGACAAGTTATGATACAATACATGATAAGTAATTATACAGAAACATGAAAAGGGAGAAGAATAATGAGTAATTTTTTTAACATGGATAATCCGCTGTTTTCAATACTGAGCAAGATATGTGATATGCTGTTTATAAGCATTATATATATATTCTTATGTATACCTATTATTACAATAGGACCAGCAAGCACAGCTTTGTATTATACTATGGTGAAGGTTGTCCGTAAAGAGAGAGGATATATTTTCAGAGAATTTTTTAAATCATTTAAGCTTAACTTTAAGAGGGCATCGATAGTAGGAGTACTAATGGTAATCATCTTTGTAATTTTAGGATTTGACTTAGCATATGCTTATGGCTTAACAGCACCAGACAGTACAAAAGGTTCGCTACTAATGGGCGTATTTATTGGAATAACATTTTTAGTTGTTTCCTTTACACAATATATATTTCCAATTCTGTCAAGATTTGATATGACTATAAAGCAGTTAATAAAAGCAGCTATATATATGTCTATGCGACATATACATTTTACTGTATTAATGATTACAGTTAATGCACTCGCTTTGGTTATTATATATTTCTTTAATCCCTTTATATTTATTGCTCCAGCTATAATAGTACTGGTTAATTCTTTTATGATGGAGCAGGTATTTAAGAAGTATATGCCTGAGGTAGAGGGAACCGGTGAGGAGACAGGAAGGGATGAATGGTATTTAGAATAGAAGGTGGGAGGAAATCAAATGTCAGAAAAATTGACTGATATTTTCGGGATTGACGTATTTAGTGATGCTATAATGATAGAAAAACTGCCGAAGAAAATTTATCTAGCATTAAAAAAGACAATTGAAAACGGTGAAGATCTTGATCCCTATGTAGCAGAGGTGGTCGCCAATGCCATGAAGGACTGGGCAATAGAACACGGGGCGACTCATTATACTCATTGGTTTCAGCCCATGACAGGAATTACAGCTGAGAAACATGATTCCTTTCTAAGCCCTACATCTGACGGAAGAATTATTATGGAATTCTCAGGTAAGGAGCTTATTAAAGGAGAACCAGATGCTTCATCATTCCCATCTGGTGGTCTACGAGCTACATTCGAGGCAAGAGGCTATACTGCGTGGGATTGCACATCACCTGCATTTTTGCGAGAGGATGCCTTGGGAGTAACATTATGTATTCCTACTGCATTCTGTTCCTATACAGGAGAAGCCTTGGATATGAAGACACCCCTTCTTAGATCTATGGAAGCCTTAGAGGTTCAGGCAATTCGTATACTTAGGCTATTTGGCAATACTGAGGTGACTCATGTAAGCCCCTCAGTCGGTCCAGAGCAGGAATATTTTCTCGTTGATAAGGCTAAATATCTTAAACGCGATGATCTTATATACTCAGGAAGAACTCTATTTGGGGCGATGCCTCCTAAGGGTCAGGAGATGGAGGATCATTATTTTGGATGTATTAAAGAACGGGTAGCATCGTTCATGAAGGAACTAAACATAGAGCTGTGGAAAATGGGAGTGACTGCAAAGACGCAGCATAATGAGACAGCTCCCGCACAGCATGAGCTAGCACCGATTTATTCTACGGCAAATATTGCTACTGATCATAATCAGTTGGTTATGGAGTGTATGAAGCGGGTTGCAAACCGTCATAATCTGGTTTGCCTTCTTAATGAGAAGCCCTTTGCAGGAGTAAACGGATCAGGTAAGCACAATAACTGGTCTATGGTTACTGATACTGGTGTTAATCTGTTAAAGCAGGGAAAAGCACCTCATAATAATACTCAGTTTCTATTGTTCTTATCAGCTGTTATTAAGGCTGTGGACCTTTACGGGGATATTCTTAGAGTCTCTGCGGTAAATCCAGGCAATGATAATAGGCTTGGAGAGGATGAAGCTCCCCCTGCAATTATATCTGTATTTTTGGGCTCACTGCTTGAGGATTTGTTAAATCAGGTGGTAGAGAACGGAGAAGCGACAGGAAGTAATGAGCGCGTAAAAATAAATGTAGGTGTTCACTCGATTCCGGAGCTTTATAAGGATGGCGCAGATAGGAACCGTACATCACCATTTGCTTTTACAGGTGATAAATTTGAATTTAGAATGGTCGGCTCATCCATGTCCGTAGGAACAGCCAATACTGTTATTAATACCATAGTGGCAGATGTGCTATGCGATATGGCAGACGAGCTGGAGAAGGCAAAGGACTTTGACAAAGAAGTTCACAAGCTGATTAGAAGGACAATAATTAATCATAAAAGAATAATATATAACGGCAATGGATATACCAAGGAATGGATTGATGAGGCTGAAGATAGAGGACTGTTCAACCTTAGATCCATGGTGGATGCAATACCTTCGATAGTTACAGATAAGGCTATTGATTTGTTTGAACGGCATAAGGTATTATCAAAGGCGGAATTAAATTCTCGTAAGGATGTAATGTATGATTCGTATTCCAAGGCAATCAATATAGAAGCAAAAACGATGATTATGATGACAAGCGTACAGTATATCCCAGCAGTAATTAAGTATACAAAGCTTCTTGCCGAGTCAATTAACGCTGTAAAGGATGCTATGCCTGATGCAGATATATATGTACAGAAGGAGCTGCTAATGGAATCTTCTAGGCTTCTGGCTGAGGCCAAGACAGCATTACAGACATTACAAGACCTAGTGATTAAGGCTAAGACTATAACGACATTAAAGGAAAGAGCTGAATTCTTTTATCATAATGTAAAGCCCGCTATGACAGCTCTTCGTGCACCTATCGATTCACTAGAGCGTATAGTTGATAAGGAGCTATGGCCCGTTCCATCTTATGGTGATCTTTTGTATGAATTATAAAGGCTGACATAACAAGCATAAAAGACTGTTTCAAAACAATACCAGGAGGCTACTGATATCAGTAACCTCCTATTTTGAGACATTTTTCGCGTGGATTAATCCGCTTATCACGAGTATCACAAAAAATAAGTCTTGACATAGTATATATTATATTATATATTTTGACTATCAAACTATTTGTAATTCAAATTAATTAAAATTTTGATAATAAATTATTTTGGGGTGAATCAGGTGAAAGATAAATTCTTAGAGATCAATAAAATTCTGGTGGAGATTTATGATGATATTACTCATATAGAGGAATATTCGATTAAGAGTGGTGCATTTAATGACCTTTCAATAACCGAAATTCATACCATAGAAGCGGTTGGTCTATATGGTTCAAGAACTATGTCTGAGATATCATCAAAGCTGGATATTACTATGGGTACTCTGACAACAGCCATAGATAAGCTAATTAAAAAGGGTTATGTAGAACGATCCAGGAGCGAAATAGATCGTCGAATTGTTAATGTCAGCCTTACTAATAAGGGAAAGCTTGCTTATCGTATCCATGAGAAATTCCATTTGGATATGGTAAAGGAAATTATGAACGACTTTAACGATGAAGAGGAAGAAATATTACTTACGGCACTCCATAAATTAAATAAGCATCTAAAGGATATTTATTTGCCTTTAGCTACTAAGTAGTATCAGCGTCGATAGGAGGACACCATGATGAGTAATGTGTGTATCATAGGTACCGGAAGTTATTTGCCGGAGCATGTTATGACAAATGATGATTTGAGCAATTTGGTAGATACAAGTGATGAGTGGATAAGGACCAGGACAGGAATTCGTGAACGTAGGATTTCAACCGGTATGAGCACTTCGGATTTGGCCTACGAGGCAGGGGCAAGAGCACTACAAAGCTCGGGTCTTAAGCCTGAGGATATAGATTTAATTATATGTGCGACAATTACTCCGGATTATTTTATGCCATCTTGTGCATGTATAGTTCAAGATAGATTGGGTGCCATAAATGCAGCAGCCTTTGATTTGGTAGCCGCATGTACGGGAATGATATATGGGATAGTAACCGCTAAGCAGTTTATAAAGAGTGGTATGTATGAGAATGTACTTGTGATAGGTTCCGAGACATTATCAAAAGTGCTTGACTGGGAGAATCGATCCTCTTGTGTATTGTTTGGTGATGGTGCTGGGGCTGTTGTGTTGTCAAAAGCTAGTGAGGGCAGCAAAATACTGGCATCAAGATTAGAGGCTGATGGTAGTAAGCATAACCTTTTAACCTGTTCTGCCTTGCCTTTGCATAACCCCTATGTGAACACAGGCGTGCAGGATATGCAAAGGCAAGGAAGTTTTTGCCTACCTAAGATTGAGATGCTTGGGCAAGAGGTGTTCAAATATGCTGTCCGAACCATAATTGACAATATAAATAATATTCTGAATATGGCGGAGCTAACGAAAGAGGATATAACATATATAATACCTCACCAAGCAAATCAGAGAATCATTGAACAGGCATCGAAGACATGCAAGATTCCGATAGATAAGTTCCATATGAATCTAGACCGTTATGGTAATACTTCTGCGGCAAGCATTGGAATAGCCTTGGATGAGCTAGTATCAAGCGGCAAACTTAAAAAGAAAGATAAGGTAATCTTGGTTGGCTTTGGCGGAGGAATGACGAGTGGTTCCATACTACTTGAATGGAGCTAATAGGTTTTATTCCGGGTATTAACTCGGTTTATAAAATACAAGATAGACAAGAATGTAAGTATCATATATTGATACAAGATAAAATCATATTAAGGAGGACTTATATTATGGATTTAAGTAAAGTAAAAGAGGTTGTAGTAGAACAATTAGGAGTAGAGCTTAGTGAGTTAAAGCCCGAGACATCATTAAAGGATGATCTAAATGCGGATTCCTTGGATCTGTTCCAGATAATCATGAGCCTCGAGGAGGAATTTGGTATTGAGATACCTACTGAGGATACTGAGAATATAAATACCATAGGTGATATTGAAGCCTATCTTGAGAAAAGAAGGTAGATTAA
>JAQVQL010000159.1 GCA_028701595.1 Herbinix sp. | reverse complement strand
CTTCTGATAAAGCAATAAACTGATTAGATGCTACCCAAGTCATGGCTGCTTCACCAGTTACAAGGAAGTCGCCCTCAATATCCTTAATCTCAGCAATTGCACCGGGGTCGGGATAACCACCTGAAGCAGTAAGGTCAGCTCTCATCTGTATATAATCAACTAATAAAGTATAATCATCAAATCCTAAATCATCATTGGTATTAGCATAGAAGCCATATTCCAAACCATACTGAGGAATACCTGATCCGCAACCTGCAGCAAA
The DNA here is from genome assembly GCA_028701595.1 of Herbinix sp. GTDB lineage: Bacteria > Bacillota > Clostridia > Lachnospirales > Lachnospiraceae > Mobilitalea. The sequence continues at coordinate 5,434 of JAQVQL010000159.1, read as the reverse complement.
ATCATCAAATTTTGAACTTCCGTATATACCTAATTTTTCTTTAAATGTGTTACACATCTCAGCATATTCATCCCATGTCCAGCCTTCCTGGGGCTCAGGGATACCTGCTTCTGCGAACATGGCAGGATCATAAGCGATACCATATGTATTAACACCATTAGAAACACCAACCTGTACTCCGTTGTATCTCGTTGTCTTTAAGAAAGCTTCTGTAGTATTGGAGGTGTCAATCGTTCCGTCTGCAATAAAATCATTCAAAGGTAGAATTTTTGATAAATAAGCGGGGAAATTTCCACCCATTTGCATCATATCCCAGCAGTCATCTGAGGCTACCAGTGTATTCAGCTTCTGAAAATATCCATCAAAATCCAAGAACTCATAATCGATAGTAACATGGGGATTTAATTCTTCATACATCTCAATAACAGCAATGGTCTTATCATGTCTTGCTTGGGAACCCCACCAAGCCATTCTCAAGGTAACAGGTTCGGGAACATCCTCCACAATAGGTTCATCTTCTTTGTCATCCTTAGTGTCTGGTGCATCTGTCTTTACCTGGTTGTCATCCTTCTTATCAGTCTCCTCTGTTTCATTACCCTTACAAGCCGCCATCGCAAACATTGTAAATACTGCTAGGATAATAACCATAATTCTTTTCAATTTCATACTTTTTTACCTCCTCCATATAAGATAACTGTGTTTCTTATGTGCATATTATATAGGATTGGTTATTTATAATCAATATAAAGCGATTAATCTAACAACATCGTTTGAAAAGATATAAAACTCAAACTATGTTTACTGGCGATACCAGGAGACACTTTGTCATGTTATTGTTTTTTTTACTGTAATCACCCTATCATATAACTCCTTTGTATCATTAAAAATAATATGGCTGACATTAATTACAGTCATATCCTTAAGATTAAGTATTGTTTTTTCTATCTCTCTAGCCCTGTCCATATCAAGTGAAGCAAAGGCTTCATCCATAAGCAGTATGCTGGCCTTACTTAGAAGCGCTCTAGCTATGACAAGTCTGCTTCTTTCTCCTCCTGAGATATTCTTACCATTATCATAGATAATCGTATCAAGACCATTCGGTAGCCGTTTTACAAAATCAATCAGTCCTGAATCATGTACCGCCTTATCAATCTCCTCTTCGGTATATTCCTTATAAAGGGTAAGATTATTACGAACAGTATCCTCAAATATAAAGACCTGCTGCTCAATATTTCCTATCAGCCTGTAGTAATGCTCTCGCTTAATATCCTTTAGATTGTGTCCATCAATTGTAATACTTCCCTCAGACGGATTAAAATACTTTCTAAACAGCTTTAGAAGTGTGGATTTTCCGCCGCCACTAGGCCCTACCACAAGATATTTACCATTCTTTTTCACCTTAAGATTTATATCTGATAATATAATTTCCTCAGAATCGTCATAAGAAAATTCAACATCAGTAAATTTTATTTCTTCTTTAAATAGCGGTAAATCAACCGTTTCCGGGTAGGTATCCGAATTCTCGAGGGTTTTTTCCATCTTACGAATCAAATCTCCTGATGTGAATATCTTTGGAAGGTTCTCACCTATAGAAAACATAGGCCAGGTCATCTTACCAATACCATTTACAACCAGTAAAAGTCCGCCTGTAGATACTCTTCCTATTACCGCAAAATACCCTACCACTATAATTATGCCCAGCATGGAACCCATTATAAATAGATGCTGAAAGCTAATAATAAATGATAGTATCTTCTCAATGATGAAACCCTTTTGTTGGATATCCTCACTTTTTTTATAATAGTCATCTGTTACTCTTTTATGAAGGTTATAATTCTTAACTATATGGAATGCAGAAAGAATTTCCTTGATATATGAGGTGTATCCATCAAACATATCACTTCTTTCCTTATTGGCCTTCTTTGTAGGCTTGGAGGTTATAATCGAAATAATCAGATTGATAGCTATTAGTATAAAGGCTAATATAAGCATTCTTGGATCTACAGTGGATAGGAGCCATATACCAACAATAAAAGACATAATACCTTCAAACACGTCATATATTCCGGTAATTAGATTCTTATCTAATGTATTAAAGTCATTTGTCAAAGAGGATAAATATTTTGCATTATTTTCTTTCTGAAATTCAGCAATATTCTTAGCAAATACCCTTTGCATATAGTACTTTTTTAAAGCTATATTCGCCTTTCTCTTATAATAGTTGCTTGCAATGCCTACCAATATACCCATAGGAACTAAAAGGACAGCCAAAATAAGCAGCTGTGGAATCGCTTGCTTCACATCATCCATCCTACCACCTATTGCAAAATCAAGCATCTCCATAATACGAATATTAACAAGTCCATCCAAGAAGGCATTAGTTCCCGCGACTATTAAAGCCAGAAAGAGATATGGAATTATCTTAGTATATTTTTTTAGCATGTAATCACCTCTTCAAAATAATCCTTAGCAGGGAAGCTGTGAATTGATCCATTTTTTATTTCGATAACATAATCATAATTCTCCGTAACTCCCTCATAATATCTATGGCTTATGGCTATTACTGTACTATTAAGGCTTAGAAATGTGCTTTCAATTTCCCTACCTAGCTCCTCATTTAGGCTGGATGTGCCCTCATCTATAAATAATATCTCAGCATTCTTTGCGATAGCTCGTGCTATTGATATTCTCTGTCTCTGCCCACCTGATAGGTTCTTACCATTCTCAGTAAGCCTCTCATCTATACCATCCTTCTTTTCCTCAATAAACGGCTCCAGGCCGCTTACCTTTATTGCATAATCAACCTGCTCATCAGATATATCCTTATACAAGGTAATGTTATTCTTAACCGTATCCTCAAATAAAAACACATCCTGATAGATAAATGCTACCTTCTCATGAAAGGATTTTTCTGATACATCCCTGTAGTCTACTCTGTCCACAGTTATACTTCCTTCAAAATCATCATGAATCATTGCAAGCAGATTGAGTAAGGTTGTCTTACCCGCACCACTAACACCCTTAATCAGATATTTTTTTCCCTTTTCGATTGTAAAGGAGGCATTTCTTAATATCTGTTTTTTATCGAATGAGAAGCTTACATTAGCTACTTCAATCCTGTCCTCAAATTCAAATTCCTTAGTCCCCATACCAACCTTTACAGTATTTTCCTCAGGCTTTGCAATCTTTTCATAGATTGCCGTTGATGCCTTAACCTGATTCCAATTAGGAAATGCGCTTATAAGATAATTGCCTATAGAGGTACTAAGCATAAACAAAAAAGTAGCCTCTGTCAGATTCATATCACCCTGCATTTCATATCCAAGATATATCAATACAATAACCGACACTACAAATGCAAGCACATAAATCACATCTCTTTGTAGATGAGTAAATACATTAGCGAGATATTTTCTTTTCTCCAATCGATTTATTGTAACTACACTTTTCTTTAAAAATTGATCTTCAATATTATTAAGCTTAAGAATTTCAAGTCCATTAAAGGTATTGGACATATCTGTTGTAAACTCTTCACTTGTAGCCGAGATTTCCTTCTCTAATGCTGTGGTCTTCTTAGTAAAAAGACTTGCAAGAAAATATAGTACTACAGAAAATATAAGCATTCCTATAGCCAGCTCTAGATTAAATATAATAAGAAGTATAAGTGAAATAGCAAACATACCGATGTTGATTAAATAATTAAGAAGGTTTATAAAGAATTTATTCTCAAAGTTATTAACATCATTAATCAGATTTGATATATACACTTCCTTAGACTTCTGTGAGTACTGCTTAAAGGGCATATTGATAATCTTATCAAATGCCAGCTTACGCACATCTAATATGGTGTCCCTCATATATCGAATACGCAAGAGTCTAGAAACTAGAAAATTAATCGGTGAATAAATGATAAATCCAATTGTAATAATCGCTACCATCTTATAATACTGCAAATCCCCCTTTTCAATAGCACCAAAAATAAGCGCAAATACGACTGTTTGCGAAAAATGATCCAGTATGAACATGAATGTTGCAATTAAATATTGTATAAACTTTGATTTTCTTTTTGTCAGTAATTCTTTCATCTTCTCCCCTTAATTTCCTACTCTGTACGCTATATTATCACATTCTATATCATCATTTCCAAACTATCAACCATATTTTTATAAGAGTGATGTTGTTAAAAACTATATGTTACTGTTCACTCCCCACATTAATTCGTTATGAAAAGTGACGAAATATATTTTTTTATTTTGTGGCAAACAATCTTTGAGGAAGATAATCATGTTTATGGTTATCTTCCTCATTTCATTTTGATTGAATTTATCTACAGTTATGCCCCTCTACACAAGCTTCTTGCATATCACGGTGTTAAATCCCTTAGCTTACTCAATTTGCAACATATTCAACACTATCAATTGGAATTACTCTAGTGTTATAACGTCATCAAATAGCTCTTTATTATTTTCTATTTCACTAGGTGAGGCTACAACAATGTAATTCGAATTCTCGTTTATTCTTGCCATATAGTCTACATATGCCTCAAAATCTTCTATTGTAGTATTTTTAATTTCCTCAAGCATATCTTTCCTATCTTCTGCTGTATAGCCATAATATTTTTCTATTAGGACTTGCATGGCATCGTTTATTTCACCGCTGCTCTGATTAACAGAACCGAACAATGACATAATATAGCTTTCTATTGTCTCTGCTGTCAGATATGGAATAATTGACTTTAGGAATTCATCAGTACTACCAATTACATTAAGTGAATTCACAAAATTACTATCCCTGTATGTATATACTAAATAATTATTATCTGCAAATGTAGCAGAAACTCCATAAGCTCCTCCCCTTAATCGGATCTCTGGAGTAAGCAGAAGGTTATTCAAGACAGTACTAACAACAAGGTTCTTATAGCTCATTGGAACATCACTTTTTGATAAGCTTGCATTTACACATAGATATTGTACCGGCGAGTTAATCATAATAGCCTCTCTCTTGGCAGGTCTTGGATAGGTATATTTTTTATCCCGATAGCTAGTATCAGTAAATTTTTCAGTGAACTTAGGCATAGCACTTTTAAATTTATCTAGTGCATTAGAATCACCCGCATACAAAAACTGCATATCCTCTTTATTAAATGCCTTGGAACGTAATTTACTTAGCTTATTGAATATGCTTAAGGGATTAGAAGCAATCTTATCTTCTAATGATACAATAAAATTATAGTAATCCAATCCATTAAGATAATTGATGATTCTATACCTAGCACTTGTATATGCGAGACTACGATATTGTGCTAGACCAATTGGTTCTGCAAATTGCATCTCATAATTAGCTTTTATATTAGCAATTGTCCTCTTCCCATATGTTGAGATTTTCTCTATATCAGATTGTAATAATATGTCATATACCAACTCAAAAGTATCAT
>JAQVQL010000158.1 GCA_028701595.1 Herbinix sp. | reverse complement strand
CGTATATCAATGCAAATATAAATACGCTGGCTAAGACCCAGAAAAGCAAATCCTGGATTGCCACCGCTAGCACATTATGCCGAATAATTCTCCTTAATATCCTTAATAAATCATAAGCCAGAAGCACCAATGCTCCCCACAATATAGAGATCATAAAAAACTGTAGCTCAATGGTTATTCCTTTATTCATACAGGCCCCCTACTTAAATAGCCTGCCGAATAAGGATTCCCCGGTCTTGCCATGATTTGCTGTATCTGAATAGGTCAGACTATCAATTCGTCCGTCAATGTCTACCTCTCCTTTTTCAAGTGTAAGACGGTTTACATGTAGCTCACTTCCTCTAATCATTAAAACACCCTGCTCCGTCTGTAACAACACCTCTCCAGCATCAAAGGATAACACATCATTTACCCCGGTGACTGCTATAGTTTTTCTGGCTATAATATTTAATTTATGCCCCTTTAAAACCATTTGTCTTTCATCCATCTAAAAAAGCCTCCTCGTATATAATACTTCTAGATAGCTTGCTCTAAAAAGATCAAGAGTTATCTTTTTAAGTATATGAGATGGCCTTTCTCTTAATGACGAGTTAAAGGTACTTAATTAATTCTTTTGCCTCATCCTTTTTAACTGTCTCTTGTATATCGAGGACCTCCACCTTAACAGATTTACTACCGAATCCAATCTCTATAATATCACCTGTCTTAACCTCAGTCCCTGCTTTTGCAGTCTTACCGTTAATCATAACACGTCCAGCATCGCATGCTTCATTTGCTATAGTTCTTCTCTTTATCAGTCTTGATACCTTTAAAAACTTGTCCAGTCTCATACTATTTCTCCATTTCCTTTTCTAGATAAAAGGCTGCTTTAAATCCCCTACACCCCCTAAGAGATATGGAATTTAAAACAGCCTCTTTCGTTAATCAAATTTAAATTTAACTATGCGTTAATAACGTCCTTTAAAGCCTTGCCCGCTTTGAACTTAGGTGCTTTAGAAGCAGCAATCTGCATAGGCTCGTTAGTCAAAGGATTTCTTCCGGTTCTAGCAGGTCTATCAACTACATCAAATGTACCAAAACCTACTAATTGTACCTTATCACCCTTTTTTAATTCCTCAGTTACTACATCAATGAAAGCCTTCAAAGCCTTTTCTGAATCTTTTTTTGAAAATTCTGTTTTTTCTGCAATCGCTGCAACTAATTCTGCTTTGTTCATGGATTCGCTCCTCCTCTAAAGTGTTTTTATTTATTTTGTCACTTCCACAGAGCTTCATGCTCAGTGGAGGTGATAGCGCATAGATTATAGTCATTTCCTTTGTATCCGGAAAGGACATCTATAAGTCTATTTATAAACTTATTAGTAGCATTTGTCAAGGAATTTTCTGCATTTATCTGTAAAACGAGCGATAATTTTATCACATTGAAGAGCAGAGAGCCAAATTCATCAGAAATCAGGGTATTTTCTCCTAAGTCAGCCATTTTACTAAGGTTCTCAAGCCTCTTTTCAATTTCCTCTACCGCATCATCTTTACTACCAAGTTCAAGTCCAAACTTAACAGCTTTTTTCTGTACCTTCTCTGCCCTGATGTTTGCCGGAAGAGCCTTAGGCACCTTAAGAATATCTTGGTCGGGTCTGATCTCCTCTCTTTCTTTGCTTTTGATAACCTCCCAATTTCTTAACACCTCCTCAGAGGACTTAACCTCTAAATTATCAAATACGTGAGGATGCCTACGTATCATTTTCTCACTTTCTTCTGATATTACATTGGAAACAGTAAATTTATCTTCCTCTTCAGCAATTACGCTATGCATAGCTACCTGAAGTAATATGTCTCCAAGCTCCTCACATAGATTGCTGCTATCTTTATTGTTAATAGCCTCAATTACCTCATAACATTCCTCTATTAGGCATTGTTTTAAGCTTTCATGAGTCTGTTCCTTGTCCCACGGACAGCCATCCTTACTTCTTAATGTTCTAATAATATCCATAAACTCATCAAAGCTATAGGTTTTATCCATAATCTTCTCTCCGTTTCTTTCGCCTGTTTATATCTATTATTATATTACCAATAAGCCAATAAGAAAAGAGGCTGTCTCAAAATAGTATTTTAAAAAGGCACTGGCATTTTCCTCATGCGCGTGCCTTTTAACTATTTTGAGACAGCCCAGACAGATGCAATTACTGTTCCATTTGCCGTCCTAAAAACGCTGCTGCCGTACTTGCCAGCTTCACTTCCATTTCTCCAAATTTAACCTTCGAATCCTTTGTTAGTATAATTACTGAGCCAATAGCATCACCTTCACTTATTATCGGACTGATTACCTGATAAGTAAATTCACTATCATCCTCGTTAGTTATTCTTATAAAGTTTTTATCATCCTTTGATGCTATAACACTTTCCCTTTCATTAATAAGTTCCTCTAGTTCACGACTGATGCTTTTAGATAATAGATCCTTCTTTGTAGGACCTGATGCAGCGATAAATTGATCCTTGTCTGTTATAGTAACTATATGTCCTGTGGTTTGTGTTAAGGAATCAGCATATTGTTTTGAGAATTGGCTCAACTCGCCAATTGGGGAATATTTCTTTAGAATTATCTCTCCTTCTCTGTCTGTAAATATTTCCAAGGGGTCCCCTTCACGAATTCTTAATGTACGTCTAATCTCCTTTGGTACAACCACACGACCAAGATCATCTATTCTTCTTACAATACCGGTAGCCTTCATATATATCTTCCTCCATTTTATGATTAGTTATTTCAAGTTATTTGCTACAAAAATTTCATCTATTAATATTGTTTGTAAAATGGGAAAGTTTATACAATGATAATCAAATTTATTAAAATAAGTTTATAAGCTCATATCGGCTCTCATATTTTCAAAAACATTAAAAATATCTAAAATTCCATATCCCCAATCTCTATTAGGATAAACAATGTTTTGTCTTCTTCTGGCCCCACGAATTAAATAATTCTTAATGGCAATTGTATCCATATTCGGTTCGTTTCCTCTTATAGTTCCCCATTCCAGCATCAAGGCTACCACTCCGGCTGTATGGGCTGCAGATACAGATGTGCCATTAAATGGCTCAAAGGTATGGCTTAGAGTAGGTGCCAAATAATTAACACCCGGTGCTGCTATTTCTGGCTTAATAATATTGTCACGTGTATATCCTCTGCTGGAATTTACATACAAATTATTGTTAGCCGGATTGTAGGAGGTAACAGCTATGGGAATTATGGATGTTGACGGAGCCAAAACTGTTGTAAAGATATTCGGCTGAATAAAATATGTGTCCCCTGTTATAAAATCTCCCATAGGAAGCCACATATGAAATCCGGTAGACATATCTCCATGTCCGTATACGTTAAACCTCCATATACCGGGAGAAGTATTTTCAAAGCGAATAAGGATTAGCTGATCCCCAGTCTGGGACTCTATGAGCTGATAATTTATAAATATTATTGTGTTTTCAAATATAAAGGTAATTTCTCTTCTTACTATTAGTCCGGGAGCGATTCTCGGAATATATTCACCCGCAGGTGATAATATATCAATAGAATATATGCCTGGTGGGTTACCCCATAATTCTATGACGAATCCACTGTCGCCTTCACCTACGTTCAGCTCCACGCTATTGCTTCCTATGCCGGGGTCTATCTCTCCATAATAGTGCCTACCCAGATTACCCTCATTTCCCACAGAAATCACAAACCCTGTATTAGGAGTATTTGCGATGACATCCGCCATCACACTGATTGGGCTACGTCCTGTATGACCTCCCTGTGAGCTTCCTATTCCAAGGCAGATTACAAGCGGCCTGTTAAGTTGTCTTGTAACCTTGTAACAATACTGTATTGCCCACATAATATGATTCTCCTGAAAGCAAACAGTGGTGTCAGGCACCATAAGAAAGTCTCTAACAACTTGCTTCGCCTGTCTAAGCTTAACAATAATGAGGTCACTATCAGGTGCTACCCCAAAGAAGCCTTCTGATTCCACATCATTTCCAGCGGCTATACCCGCAAGCATAGTTCCATGACCATTCTCATCAATACTGGGTACAATTGCAAGAGGATTCTCTGACACAAGAGCCTGATTTATTTGAGCACTGGTATATATCGTACCAAAATTAGCATCCTCCGGTGAAGGACCGGTATGAATGGATTGATCCCAGATAGATATAATTTTAGTGTTTCCGCTGGGCTTTCGAAATACAGGATTAGTATAGTCGATACCAGTATCAATTATAGCAATTATTACTCCTTCCCCTCTTAAGTTAAATGCAGATGTACTCCTAAGGTCTAGCACCCGTGAAGCATCGAGGCTTGCCTCATCGGCCAAACCGAATAAAATTGGAATCTCTGCATATCGTATGCGAGGAAGCATTTCAAGAAATTCCTCAATAGGCACATGAAGTATTGCAAAAACCTCATTCATTATATGAAGCGTGGCATTCTCAAACATTGCAATAATCTGAGGATTAGACCTGTATTCAATAATAAGGTCAAAATACTCATCCTCAATAATTCTCTCTCTATCCTCTCCTGTCATAGGAAACTCCCTTCGATATATCTAATAAATCTTATACTCTAAATAGTCTTAAAAACTAATACCTCCTCGAAGAGCATCAAACACGCTAAATATGTCGAGTATTCCATAACCCCAGTCACGATTAGGATATGCCACATTCATATCTCTTCTGGCTCCTCTTACTATAAGATTTTTCATTTCTACTGTACTCATGGCAGGTAGGTTCCCTCTTATTATAGCCCATTCATAGATAAGGGCTGCTATTCCGCTTGTATGCGCAGCAGATATACTGGTCCCTGTATATGGGACAAATCCCCCATCTAGAGTTGGACCGATAACATTTACACCGGGAGCCGCCACTTCGGGTTTTATTCTATTTGTCCTTGTATAACCCCGACTGGAATTAAGATATAAGCTGTCATCTGCGTCATTGTAAGCTGTCACTGCTAAAGGACTTACTGCATTCCCCAAAGTTAAAATAGTAGTAAAAGGGTCTGAACGAATGAAATATGTACCATCAGAAATAAATCTTTCCATTGGAAGCCATATGTTAAATCCCAGATTCAGCCCCACTCTTTCATATACATTAAAGCGCCAAATCCCAGGACTTGGCTTTTCAAAACGCACTAGGATAAGCTGCTCACCGCTTTGAGCCTCCACCATCTGATAGTCCACATATATTATGGTTGCTTCAAATATAAAGGTTATTACCCTGTGTTCATCTCTTCCTGCGGCTATTCTTGGAATATATTCGCCTGTGGGAGTCAAAATATCGATGGAGTAAATGTCGGGAGCGGAACCCCAAAGCTCCATGGAAAAACCCGGTTCATTTTCAGCTACGTTTAGCTCTACAGTATCATAACCCGTTGTGGGATCAGCCCTTCCGCTGTAATGCCGCCTAGCGTTACCCTCATTTCCTGCAGCTATAACCATACCTATTCCTGTAGCCGATGCAATTCCTGACACATAAGTGCTTAAGGTTCCTAATCCATCATGAGCACCCTGAGAACTACCAATCGCTACGCATATAACTATGGGGCGGCCAAGCCTAATTGATAGATCAAATAAGTAACTCATGCCTTGGAATATATCCGTCTCTTGAAAGCACACTGCATCATGGGATATAAAGAAAAAATCTCTAAGATACTTCTTTGCCGGTTTC
>JAQVQL010000157.1 GCA_028701595.1 Herbinix sp. | reverse complement strand
CTAACAGTTTCTTTTTCAGATTCACTAATTTTATCTCCGACCTCACTTATAGCCTTTTCGGTCTGGAATACCATTGAATCAGCTTCATTTCTTAGATCAATTGCTTCCTTACGCTTCTTATCCTGTGTCTCGAATTCAGCTGCTTCCTTAACAGCACGGTCAATATCAGCATCAGATAGATTAGAGCCAGCAGTTATAGTGATATGCTGTTCTCTGCCTGTTCCCATATCCTTTGCAGATACATTTACTATACCGTTTGCATCTATATCGAATGTAACCTCTATCTGAGGAACTCCTCTTCTTGCTGGTGGAATTCCATCCAGACGGAATTGCCCTAAGGTCTTGTTGTCCTTGGCAAACTGTCTTTCACCTTGGACTACATGTATATCAACTGCTGTTTGATTATCAGCCGCAGTTGAGAATATCTGGCTCTTCTTAGTAGGAATAGTTGTATTTCTCTCGATAAGCTTAGTTGCTACGCCTCCCAGAGTCTCAATTGACAAGGATAGAGGTGTAACATCAAGGAGAAGAATATCGCCTGCACCTGCATCTCCTGCCAGCTTGCCACCTTGAATTGAAGCACCAAGAGCAACACATTCATCAGGATTCAAGGTCTTTGAAGGCTCCTGACCTGTTAACTGCTTAACCTTATCCTGAACTGCTGGTATACGAGTGGAACCACCTACTAAAAGCACCTTCTTAAGCTCGGAAGCGGATATGCCTGCATCCTTTAAAGCATTTTGTACGGGTCCAACTGTTCTTTCTATAAAATCACTGGTCAGCTCATCAAATTTAGCTCGTGTGAGATTCATATCAAAGTGCTTAGGTCCTTCAGAGGTTGCTGTGATAAAAGGAAGATTTATATTAGTAGTTGTAGCTGAGGATAATTCAATCTTTGCTTTTTCTGCAGCTTCACGTAGCCTCTGCATTGCCATTTTATCAGTTGATAAATCAACGCCCTCGTTCTTCTTAAACTCATCAACCATGTATCTGGTTACTCTCTCGTCAAAATCATCGCCACCAAGTCTGTTATCACCAGAGGTTGCTAGTACTTCTATAACACCGTCGCCGATCTCGATGATGGATACATCAAATGTACCACCGCCTAAGTCATATACCATTATTTTCTGCTCATGCTCGTTATCAAGTCCATAAGCAAGCGCAGCTGCTGTAGGCTCATTAATAATTCTCTTAACATCAAGTCCTGCAATCTTACCTGCATCCTTTGTTGCCTGTCTCTGTGCATCATTAAAATATGCTGGAACAGTAATAACTGCTTCGGTTACTTTCTCGCCCAAATAGCTTTCAGCATCTGTTTTTAATTTCTGCAGCACCATAGCGGATATCTCCTGAGGAGAATATCTTTTGTCGTCAATCTTTACACGAAAATCAGTTCCCATATGTCTTTTTATAGATGAAATGGTTTTATCTGAATTTGTAACTGCCTGGCGCTTAGCAGGTTCGCCAATCAAGCGTTCTCCTGTTTTTGTAAATGCCACAACTGACGGTGTGGTTCTTGCCCCTTCTGCGTTTGCAATAATTACAGGCTTGCCGCCCTCCATTACTGCTACACATGAATTTGTGGTACCTAAGTCAATACCGATTATTTTACCCATTTGAATTCCTCCTATATATTTAAGTAATGTTTTATTGTAAATATGTGGTTAATTAACAACCTTTACCATACTGTGTCTAACTACTGTATCCTGATACAAATAACCCTTTTGATACTCTTCGGAAACTATATTATCTCCAAGCTCTTCATCTTCACCATGCAAAACAGCATTGTGAAAATTTGGATCAAATTCATTTCCTACGGCTTCGATAACCTTTACACCGATTTCCTCCATGGTAGTCATCAGCTGCTTATAAATCATATTGAAGCCTTGAACTAAGGGACTATCCTTATCTGCCTCAGCTACAGAATCAAGTCCTCTCTCAAAATTATCAATTATAGGCAACATCTTTTCGATTATGCTTTTTGCTCCAAAAGCATACATTTGTGACTTTTCCTTTTCGGAGCGCTTTCTAAAATTATCAAACTCTGCCATACTTCTCATTAGTCTGTCATTCAGCTCAACAATTTTTTCTTCTTTAGCTGCAAGCTCCTTGTTCTTAGAACTCTTTAGAAGTGATTTACTTGACTTTGGCTTCTCATTTATAGTCACATCATCGCAAGTAGATTCATCTATCTTTTCATCCACGGATTTCTCAGAACTCTTAGCTTTTTCTTCCTTCTCCATGGCCGCTTTTATCACTTCGATAGTTTTATCTTTATCCTCCAATCCTAACTAACCACCTTTCATTTCTATGTTTTATTTTTAAATATATCATCCAATTGAACCATCAGATTCTGCAATGTTCTGACCACACCTTCATAGTCCATCCTCTTAGGTCCGATAATGCCTACCTTGCCATATACGCCCTCTTCAATTTCATAAGTAGCAGTGACGACTGAGCAATCCTTCATAGCATCAATGGGCGTCTCGTCACCAATATATACTTGTATTCCCCTGCTATCCTCATCATCCATTCGGTCCTGAATTAAATCGGACAAGCGTTTCTTCTCTTCAAATGTATATAAGAGCTCCGACGCCTTCTCTATATCGTTTAACTCAGGATATCTAAGAATATTTGTTGCTCCAGATGTATAAACCTTAAAGTCGTCTTCCTCGGAAACCGCCTGCACTATGGCATCTAAAATATCATTTACAATCTCTCTATACTCTCCCGCTTGTTCCTTCATCTGTGTAATAATTGGAAGATTTATAGATGATAAGTCTAAGCCCTGAAGAAATGTATTAAGTACTATATTTAGCTTTAATAAGATTTCCTTATCTAATGATGTCGTTACTTTAACAATTTTATTCTTCACAATATTCTTATCAAATACTATTACGGCCAATAACTGACCATCTTCAATCTCTGTAAGCTGAATAAATTTTACTTTCTTCTTATATTGTGGTGATGTAACCATTGTTGCATAATTGGTGTTTACAGCAAGAAGCTTTGCTACCTGTTGTAGTAAGCTTTCTAGGCGATCTGCCTTTTCAATAAGAATTTCCTTCATGCTCTCAAGCTCATTATTCTTATCCAATAACAGTAAATCAACGTAAAGACGGTATCCCTTATCAGTAGGAATACGTCCCGCGGAGGTATGAGGCTGTATTATAAAGCCCAATTCCTCCAAATCAGACATCTCATTTCTGATTGTTGCCGAGCTTAAATTAAGATCCGTAAATTTTGATATTGTTCTGGACCCAACCGGTTCACCTGTCTCTAGATAATTTTGGATGATAGCCTGTAATATCTTCAATTTCCTATCATCAAGCTCGTGCACTGTCTCACCTTCTCTACTGTAAAATATTAACTTGTTGATTAGCACTCACTCGGTTTGAGTGCTAACACTACTAATAAAATATCACTATATGTTAAATTTGTCAAGGATAAATTTACTTTATTTTAGTCAATTAAGAATTCTGATAAAACCATATTACTGACATCAGTACCATAATCAGTTAGCTTAACAAAATCTTTTTCTATAATTATTAATCTTTCCTTTTCCAGTTTATTTATCTGTTTATCATAGATATAATCCATGGATATACCAAATTTATTTAAGAAACTGCTTTTGCTTACTCCATCGGATTTTCTAAGGCCAAGAAACATGAACTCTTCTATTTGCTGATTTTTTGTCAAAGAAATTATGTTTCTTCGAATTCCATAAAAATCATCTAATATTCCAATATTATAAATTTTCTTTGTATTGGTAGACATAAATTTATTATGATTACCATTGATAATATTCATGTACTCTTTTAAGGAATTTGTGTTGCTAAATCTTGTGTTGCCAATAAGTGAAGCTGAACCAAGACCGAGCCCAAGATAAGATACACGCTCCCAATAGGCTATATTATGTCTGCATTCATATCCTTCTTTAGCATAATTGGAGATTTCATACCTTTTATATCCCTGAGACATAAGCTTTTCCTTTGTCATAGCATAAATTAGTCGATCGGTTTCCTCAGAAGGAAGCTTATCCCTCTCTTCTCCTTCTGGTCCATACATATCATAGAAGGGTGTTCCCTCCTCTATTATTAGGCTATAAGCAGATATATGCTCCGGATTTAGCTTTGCTATCCTAATAAGTGTCTCTTCCCAAGACCAAGTGCTCTGGCCTGGTAAGGCTGACATAAGGTCAATATTAATATTATTAAATCCTAATTCTCTAGCCTGATTGAAATTTTCTAAAAACTCAGAGTAGGAATGAATCCTTCCCAATAGCCTTAATTCATGATCATGAGTTGACTGTAGGCCAAAGCTTATACGATTGATTCCTGCCTTCTTATATTCCTTAAGCTTATTTCTACCATTTTCAAATGAATTTAGATTATTTGAATCTACTATATACATTGTTCCCGGGTTTACCTCTATGGTTATCTCTGGCTCAATATCAATAGAAAGCTCAAATGCATCTTTAATTTCATTTAATGTTCGAGTAATATAGTCAGAATCCACGCAGGAGGGCGTCCCTCCACCTATATATATTGAGGTAACTATATAATCCCTTGTCCTATCCTTATAGCTTCTAATTTCCTTATATAATGCATTAAAATATGATTCTATACCCTTTCCATTTGATGGTCCGGATAAGAAATCACAATAAGCACATTTTTTAACGCAAAAAGGAACATGGACATAAAGTCTCAAATCCTCTTTCCATGTTCCTTTATATGTTTGATAATCGTGATTCATTTCTTCAGCTCCTTAAGGTGTCATACCCTTAGCAAGGGTATGTGCTTTGTAAGCACATGTGCTTAGTAAACACACGTCTATTTTTCATCTAACTTAAGGACACTCATGAAGGCCTTTTGAGGTACTTCCACATTTCCTATCTGTCTCATCCTCTTCTTACCCTCTTTCTGCTTCTCCAGAAGCTTTCTCTTTCTGCTAATGTCACCGCCGTAGCATTTTGCAAGAACATCCTTACGAACGGCCTTGACTGTCTCTCTTGCTATTATTTTACTGCCAATCGCTGCCTGAATAGGGACTTCAAAAAGATGGCGGGGAATCTCATCCTTAAGCTTCTCACAAATCTTTCTACCTCTTTCATAGGCACCATCAGCATGAACAATAAAAGAGAGTGCATCTACCTCTTCACGATTAATTAATATATCCAGCTTAACAAGTTCAGACTGCACATATCCTTTTAACTCGTAATCAAAGGAAGCATAGCCTTTAGATCTTGATTTTAAAGCATCAAAAAAATCATAAATGATTTCGTTTAGGGGAAGCTCATATTTTAATAAGGCCCTCTTCTCCTCAATATACTCTATACCAAGATATACGCCTCTTCTCTCCTGACACAGAGTCATTATCTGACCGACAAACTCTGTAGTAACCATAATCTCAGCTGATACAAAGGGTTCCTCCATATAATCAATATATACGGGATCAGGCATGTTGGAGGGGTTAGTTATCTCTATAACTTGTCCATCAGTTTTATACACCTTATAAATTACGCTGGGTGCTGTAGTAACTAAATCAAGATTATATTCCCTCTCTAATCTTTCCTGAATTATTTCAAGATGCAAAAGTCCTAAGAAACCACATCTGAAGCCAAAGCCTAATGCTATAGAGGTTTCAGGTTCAAATTGCAAGGATGCATCATTAAGTTGAAGTTTTTCAATAGCATCTCTAAGATCGGGGTACTTAGATCCGTCGGCAGGATACAT
>JAQVQL010000156.1 GCA_028701595.1 Herbinix sp. | reverse complement strand
AAGTGAGTCCTTCTTGTAGTCTCACTTTAAACCTCACCTCAATTCACAAAAAAAGAATCCCCTGTCTCCAGAAGATTCTTTCAAATATTCTTTATTATTTGGTCGTAAATCTATCGTAAGTTGGTCGTAAATATTAGTCAATATAGCAAAAGGGAACTATAAAATACGCTCCCTTTCTACTTTCAAAAACGAAATTGATGCAGGCACCGCTTTCGCTAAAAACCTCTTAGGTTTTGTTCATTGAACCAATTATAAGCATAAAACCAATTTCTGTCAACCGATTTTTAGATCACCCGGCCATTTCTAAGGTTCCCTATATATTTAATTATCATACATTAATGCAAATCTAATTCATCTGGTATTGCTGCATTGTTAATGGAATTTGCACGTTCTAGCTGATTCCCTACTTCAAACAGATTCTCTACTACATCTTCAAAATTAATATCTGATGCATATTGGTTATCCCTCCGATAATTGTTCCAAAGTCTCTCTAAAGCTGGCTCTTTCTTAATATCTTCACAGATTTCCATCCATTCTGCCATTTCTTCTAAAGAGCCACGCTTTCTTGCTGTATTCTCAACTGCTAATTTAAATATTGGCATTCGAATTTCATCAAATCTGCTCTTATACAATATATACAAATCATAAAAATCTCTGGCTCTTGTAGTTCCAATATTTCTACGAATAATGGTCTCATATTTTTCAGCAAGAATAGTCTCGATACTATAAGCCATAACAGGAACTGATTTATCTTCAAATAAAAACCGATAAGAATATGTAATTGCTGCAGGAGTAATACTATCTCCCGTGGTAATATCTATTTTCATAGGTGCATATATTTTCCCATAAGAAGCCCTAATATGTACCCGGAAGTTGTTATAGGCATCTTCTTCTCTTATTGGTTCCATTTTCTCGAATACAAATTGAATTCCATCTCCAACATCCAATTGTAATAATTCCAATATTATCTGATGAAGGTGCTCTTCTTCCATTGGAATTCCTCTGACTGTCGTATCCATATCCAAGGTACTTCTTCCTTCTACTCCAATCATTGAAGAAATCAAAAGGCCACCTTTTAAGATAAAATTGTCCTTGTACCTAGATAATGAAAGCCTCTCCAAAATACGTTCAAACAGAAACATCTGTAACACTTCCTGTGGCTTCAGTTTCTTATCTTTGGCAATATTTTTGATTGCTCCTTTTAATTGTTCTGGTGTTTTCATCCGCACTCCTCCTTAGCTCAATACTTCCATATATGTCCGGAGTTTTTCTTCTACTCCAAACTGTTTCCCGTATTTTAGTATCTTTCTCGTATTACTTCCTGCTTTAAAATATTCCTTCACCGCTTGGGTGTATAACTGCATATCCATATCCTTCTTATCACGAATCAGATCACAAATACAACGCTCTTTATCATACACTCTCACAGTTGCTCCCATGGGCGACTGAATTTCTGTGATTCCTAATTCCCATAATTCTTTTTTCACATAATGAAAACGAATGGATGGATAATCTTTTTTAATCCGCGATACATTATAACCCTGTGGAACAGTTACATCAATGCTATGAGGCACTCGGTCAGACATGCCCAATAAATACAAAGCCGTTCCATATGAAAAAATGGCTTTTTCACTTCTTATCTGTATTAGCTTGTATTCGTCTGCTATAGTGTCTGATAATGAATAAATTCCTTGAGATTCTTTAATAAGGAGACCGTTATCAACATATGGTTTCAGAATGGTTCTGCTTAATCCAGAATCTTCTACCTGCTTTGTTGTGATAATTCCATCTGATGTTTCTGCAATATTTTTAATAATTTTATAAGATGTATCCATGTGTGTCACCTCGCTTTCTAATAATTTCATTATTACTTCCGTTCTTTAATTATACTTTACTAAAGAACGTTTGTAAACAATTATATTTAATCTATAATACCTTTTATATTCTGCCCGGATCAATTGACTTTATTCTGGGTATGAAAATGAGCCCTTAAATTCAGGGCTCAAATAAGATTCCTTTACTTATAGATCAATTATTACTTCATCTCCTTGTAAGTTGTATTGCCCTATCGATTCACCTCCATAATAAGCGTATCAATATATTCATAAATACAAAATAAGAATATAGGTTTTATGACATTTTTATCTCGTAACTTTCCTACATTCTTATTATAAACTTTGCACCTCATCTCCCTATCGTCTTCTAAAATAAGATCTGTAGAGCACTCGATATGCTCGATGATCTTCTCCTTTACAAAACCTTAATAAGCTTGTCTGCAGTTTCATCTTCTGTGGAAGCTGCTGAAAAATCAACCGTTTATTTGATTGGAATTTTGATTTTATCTTTAAAAATGGCTCTATATCAATTTTTTAAATTTAAATCACTTTAATAAGCCTTTTGGTAAAAAAATAAAGGGATATTCCCTCTATACTGTAGCTACTAGTTTTGTAATCTTGACAATATTTGCAGTTATTGCCGTCAGAAAAGACTGGGCTTTCATGCTCCAAAGTCCAGTTCCATAAGTTCTATTCAGCCCATATCTATTTTTTAAATGCGAGTTTCGCTGTTCGATTTTCCAACGAATTTTATGTTTTTCTTTAAAGTGTTCTGTTGTTTCAAAAATTCGCTGTTCTTCAAAAATTTCATGATTTACGTTTTGTAAAATTTGTTTGTAGCCATCATTTGTAGTGCTTAAGCACTCTTTTGCAAAGGGACATTTTTCACAGTCTGCTCTATAAAAGCTATATCCAAGAGTGCTATTTTTTCTAACTTTGTTTTTCTTTGCTAAGCAACCATTCTTACACTCATATGTATCAGCGTCTTTATTAAATGATACATATTCGTCATTAAATTCTTTGCTACCCACATTTTCCTTAAGTTTTGAAATTATGTTGATATTTTTATCGATACCAAACTTTAAAATATCACTTGTAGAATATGCCTTATCTCCTGCAATATCTTTCACTTCTACACCTGTCTCAAGTGTTTGATTTACTATGTTTTCAAATTCTTTGTTGTCTGCCGATGTTCCATTTGTAACTGAAAGCCCTGTTATTATACCTTCCTCCGTCATTGCTATATGACTTTTGTATCCAAAAAATTCATTATCTTCGGATTTATGTCCAATCTTTGCGTCCTCATCGTTTGCACTTTGTAATTCCACTAAGTTTGGTAATTCAAGTGTATTTCGAACCTTGATAAGTAGTTTTTGAGCCTTCTCACTTTTTAAATCCACCTTTAAAAGAGCATCAACTAATGCTTTTGTATAATCAATTTCCTCAAAAATATCATTTTCAACAGTAGGCTTTTCGGGAAATATATTACTGAGTTCATTCTGAGTACGATGAATTTCTTTACGAAGATTTTTAGTCATTTCACGCAATATCTGCGTTGGAGTCTGTGGAGTATGCTTTGAACGCGAGTGTGTTGAATCAACAATTATTGTTTTGCTTTTAATAATATTGTTGTCCAAAGCCTGCCTTACAGTTTCGTTTAGAAATCCCTGCAATTCCTCCTCAGTTATACGCAGAGTACGGAATTTTGCAAGTAAAGAAGCGTCTGGAACATCATCCTCAGGATCTAGTCCTAAAAAGAATTTGAATGCCATGTCAGTTTGGCAACGAGAAATAACTTCACGGTCTGAAAGATCATAAAGCAATTTTAAAAACAAAGTTTTAAGTACAAGTTCAGGTTCGTAAGCGGGACGTCCGAAATCTATACAATAACATTTTTCCATAAGCTTATTTACAAAGGAAAAATCAATATGTTCAGCTATCTTGCGAAGTAAATGGTTCTTATGTATAATAGCATCATAGATGCCAGTAAAATATGAAAATTTTAGTTGTCTATTTAAATTAAGCACTTGAAATCCCCCTGTGGTTTATATACATATTGTACCATGTAATCAAGTAAAAAAATAGTATTCGGAAAGTATTTACAACTATTATCTTTTAATTGCTAATTGCAATATCAAGGACTTTTTCAGCAGCTTCCTATCACAATAGATTGTTAATATTCAGTATAATTTCGAGCGGGGCGTAAATTTTGCTCTGCTCGATTGAATTTTTCATTTAGATCGTATTAGTGAGAGATTGCGAATTAATCCATTCCTCGACAAATAAGGATTCCGAGCTCTTTGAACGAGGGATACTCCTTGAACGATAGTTCAAGTTGGTGGGCTGATGGATAAAATTGATTTTACATCCCATCTGTTAGAAATCACACATTAGGCTCCATGTAACTCCGAATTTATCCCTTACCTCACCGATTATTACCATATACGGTGGGCATGTCAGTTCTCTGGTAATTATACCCTCTTCCGCTAGCACAGAGTACACATTTCTGACATCTTCTTCTGTATCAAAGCCAACATACATTGTAACTTTTTGCGTAAGCTCAGTCTTTTCGGAATTGTCCAAATCTATCAGTCGCACTTCATAGTCACCGAACATAATCTCTGAATGATATACCCTATCATTTATTTCCTCATTCGGCTTTTCCCACCCATAAGCTACCGCATCACGATAGTGAATTAGTGTCTTTACTGTACAGCCGAACGCCCTTTCGTATAGTTTCAACGCCTCATCTGAAGTTCCTGCAAAGCATAGTTGTGTAATAATCTTCATATTTTTCCTCCCAAAACTTAATCATAATTTAGTAATTTCAAATTTTTCGTTCGTAATTTTCATACGGTTCCGACACATAATGATATTTATAACCTTTAATTCACATTTTATAACTATTGCGTATGATCCTACAAATTGGATGTTGTTGAACTTCTTATTATGCTTATTCGGTACGTTGATATATGGACGGTATGGTTAAAACCACGTCATTATAAATCTTGAATCCAATTTTTTCGTAATAACCTGATATATGTTTTTCTGTTTGAACTAACCACTCGGAGTTTGGGAAATATTCAATACACCTTTTTATCAATTCTTTGCCTATTCCCTTGTTTTGATATTCAGGGTCAATTACTAAATCATAAATTACTGACCTGATAAACTTATCGCTCAACACCCTTACAGTACCAATTAAGCGTTCATTTTCCCATGCGGAAATCACTAAAGTTGAGTTAATAAAAGGAATGTTAATTTTTTTTAATAATTCGGGATCTGGAGTGATTTCTGAACCAGCCCAACCTGCTGAAAAAAACAAATGATGTAACTGCTCAACAGGTAAATCTTTTTTTGTGTCATTATAAGTAATAATCATGACTAACCTCCACTAATATTCATAATCTTCTGTTTGCTTTTGGGGACGATGGCGAATTAAATGATTCAATATTCAACTATACATTATGCTTATTATCAGCCAATCACTTTTTACATATCAAGAAATATTGAATCATAGCTACGTCATCGATTTTCTCGATATTATTTACTTCAAAATAATTATGTAACATAACATTAAACTCTTGAGGCGACATATCAAATCTATTAGGGCACCCCCTATGCTCCTCTATCAATCTCATAAATCGTCGCATTGGATTTTCATTGTTAGGTATATCAAGAACAAATCTTCCATTGTGTTTCATTATTCGGTGAGCTTCAATGAGAGCTTTTTCTACAAAAATTCTATCAAAATATTCAAGCACTCCAATGCATGCTCCTATATCAAAACTGTTGTCATCAAAAGGCGTTTCGTGAACACTACCGCATAATAATGGACCTATGTCAATACTTTGGACACAAAAAGTTGAACATTTTCTCTCTGCATGATATTAATACGTAGAGAAAGATTACTAAGCTGCAAGAATCTCATCTTCAACCTGCT
>JAQVQL010000012.1 GCA_028701595.1 Herbinix sp. | reverse complement strand
CAAGAAGAGAAATATCGTTAGCCGATATACGGATTACAATTCCCTCTGTCGTAATCAACATAACCTCGATGTCATCATTGACGGCCTTTACTCCTACAACCTTACCTGTCTTTTCGGTAATTTTATAGCATTTGACTCCTTTTCCTCCGCGGTACTGTACATTAAACTCTTCAAGCATGGTACGTTTGCCCATACCATTGGCTGATACAAAAAGCAAATATTCACCCTGTGTGTCAAGCTGCATTCCGATAATTTCATCGTCTCCTGATAAGGACATTCCGTTAACACCCATAGATGATCTTCCTGTGAATCTTACGTCCTGCTCATTAAACCTGATACACATGCCGTTTTGTGTGACTAAGAATATATTTTTATTACCATCGGTAATCTTTACTTCTATTAACTCGTCATCCTCACGAAGATTGATTGCTATGAGTCCTGACTTTCTGATATTTATAAATTCTTTAAATATAGTTTTTTTCACTATGCCTTTTTTTGTTGCCATGAATACAAAGCGGTCTTCCACATATTTCTTAATCGGAATAACTGCTGTTATTCTTTCCTCCGGCATAAGTTGTAAGAGATTTATTATAGCTGTTCCCCTGGCTATCCTGCTAGCCTCTGGTATTTCATATGCCTTAAGGCGATATACCCTACCCCTATTGGTAAAGAACATAATATAATGATGATTTTTCGTCATAAATAAATCCTCAATGAAATCCTCATCAATTGTATGCATTCCCTTTATTCCCTTACCACCGCGATGCTGGCTCCTAAAATTGTCCACCGTCATTCTCTTAATGTATCCCAGCTTGGTCATTGCAATAACGGTGGTATCATTAGGAATTAAATCTTCCATGGATATATCAAATTCATCAAAGCCTATCTTTGTTCTACGCTCATCGCTGTATCTATCACGTATAACCGTGATTTCCTCTTTTATTACTCCCAGAAGCTTATGTTCATCTGCTAATATAGCTTTATACTCTGCTATCTTTGCCTGCAGCTCTGCGAATTCTGCCTCCAGTCTTTCTCTTTCAAGACCTGTCAGAGCACGAAGTCTCATATCAATTATTGCCTGCGCTTGAGCATCTGATAGGCCAAAGCGTTCTATCAATCTTTCCTTGGCAATATTGCCGTTCTGAGAACCACGGATAATACGAATTACCTCATCAATATTGTCCAGGGCTATTATTAAGCCCTGTAATATGTGAGCTCTTTCTTCTGCTTTGTTTAAGTCATATTTTGTACGCCTTGTAATTACCTCTTTCTGATGCTTTATGTAATAGTTCAGCATCTGAAGTATGTTAAGTACTCTCGGTTCATTATTTACCAAGGCAAGCATAATAACTCCAAATGTATCTTGAAGCTGAGTATGCTTATATAGTTTGTTCAGCATTACATTGGCATTTACATCTTTACGAAGCTCAATGACAATTCTCATACCGTTTCTGTCAGATTCGTCTCTAAGTTCCGTTATACCATCAATTTTCTTTTCCTTAACAAGATCTGCTATCTTTTCAATCAGTCTTGCTTTGTTAACCATATAGGGAAGCTCTGATACGATAATACGAGGTTTTCCGTTAGCCATGGTTTCTATCTCGGTAACAGCCTTTACTCGTATTTTTCCTCTTCCGGTTCTATATGCTTGCTCAATTCCAGACACACCCACTATCTCGGCACCGGTAGGAAAATCTGGTCCCTTGATAATTTCTAGTATTTCGTCTATCTCTGTCTCTCTGCCCTCGTCTATCTCGTTATCTATTATTTTAAGGACACCATCGATAACCTCCCTTAGATTATGGGGTGGTATATTGGTTGCCATACCAACTGCGATACCAGAGGTTCCATTAACCAAAAGATTGGGAAATCTGGAGGGTAGTATTGCAGGCTCTCTTTCTGACTCATCAAAGTTTGGATTAAAATCAACCGTATCTTTATTGATATCCGAAAGCATTTCTGTTGATATTTTACTTAATCTAGCTTCGGTGTAACGCATGGCTGCCGCACCGTCTCCGTCTACGGAGCCAAAGTTACCGTGTCCGTCTATTAAAGGGTACCTGGTCGAGAAATCCTGTGCCAACTTAACCAATGCGTCATAAATGGAACTGTCTCCATGAGGATGATATTTACCCATGGTATCACCGACAATACGTGCGCATTTACGGTGTGGCTTATCCGGTCCATTGTTTAATTCAATCATTGCATATAGAATTCTTCTTTGTACCGGCTTCAGGCCGTCCCTTACATCGGGAAGAGCGCGGGAAGCGATGACAGACATGGCATAATCTATATAAGATGTTTCCATTGTCTTCTTTAAGTCCACATCCTGCACTTTGTCGAAGATATATTCGTCCATTGTATTTCCTCCATTTTTCTATAATAGCTTATTCACAAATTAGTTCGCTCATTGGCATTAGATATCTAAATTACGAACATATTTAGCATTTTCTTCAATGAATTCCCTTCTGGGTTCAACCTTATCTCCCATAAGGGTTGTAAATGTAAGGTCTACTTCCGATGACTCTTCTTCGTCTATGGTCACCCTTAGTAAAATTCTTTTTTCTGGATCCATGGTAGTATCCCAGAGCTGATCGGCATTCATTTCACCAAGTCCCTTGTACCTTTGAATTTTACTTCCGTCCCTACCCATCTCATTCAGGAATTTATCTAATTCATCATCGCTATAAGCATAACGAACTACCTTGCTTTTCTCTATTTTATAAAGCGGCGGCTTCGCCATATATACATAACCCTGCTTTATTAGATCTGGCATAAATCTATAGAAAAAGGTCAGGAGCAGTGTTGCTATATGAGCTCCGTCCACATCGGCATCTGTCATAATAATAATCTTATGATAACGTAGCTTGGATATATCAAAGTCTTCAGAAATTCCGCTACCAAAGGCTGTTATCATTGCTCTTATCTCGTTGTTTGATAATATTCTATCTAATCTAGCCTTCTCTACGTTTAAGATTTTACCTCTCAATGGCAATATAGCCTGAGTTGCTCTGGATCTGGCTGTCTTAGCCGAGCCTCCAGCGGAGTCTCCCTCGACAATATATATCTCACATTTAGTCGGATCCTTTTCAGAGCAATCTGCCAACTTTCCAGGAAGTCCTGAGCCCTCTAGTGCTGTTTTTCTCCTTGTAAGCTCACGGGCCTTTCTTGCTGCGTCTCTTGCTCTTTGAGCAAGTACCGATTTCTCACATATGGTCTTAGCAACAGTGGGGTTTTGCTCAAGATAATAGGTTAGCTGCTCACTTAATATACTATCAACTGCTCCTCTTGCCTCACTGTTACCAAGCTTTTGCTTTGTCTGACCTTCAAACTGAGGATTTGGGAGCTTAATACTAATTATTGCAGTAAGTCCTTCTCTAATATCTTCTCCTGATAAGTTAGTCTCATTATCCTTTAAAATCTTCTGTGCTCTGGCATAATCATTAAATGTCTTTGTAAGTGCATTTCTAAAACCTATCATATGGGTTCCACCCTCAGGCGTTGTTATATTATTAACAAAGCTGTAGCAGCCCTCTACATAGGTTCCGTTATGCTGCAATGCTACTTCCACATATACTTCCTCTTTTTTTCCTTCACAATATATAATATCAGGATAAAGTGGATCCTTATGACGATTTAAATACTCAACATATTCAATAATTCCGCCTTCATAATGAAATATCTTTTCACGGATTTCCTCTTCCCTCAAGTCACGAAGAACTATCTTTATTCCCTTTGTTAGAAAGGCCATTTCCCTAAGTCTTTGCTTTAGTATTTCATATTCGTATACTGTTTCTTCAAATATTTCATCGTCAGGAAGAAAAGTAACCTTGGTTCCTCTCAAGTCTGTTTCTCCCATGTCTTTCAGCTTAATGACGGGCTTACCCCTTTCATATCGCTGAACATATTTTCTTCCATCAACACAAATCTCAACCTCAAGCCACTCTGAAAGAGCATTAACGACACTGGCGCCTACTCCATGTAAACCACCTGATACCTTATATCCCCCTCCGCCGAATTTTCCGCCAGCGTGGAGCATAGTAAACACAACCTCTACCGCAGGAATTCCTGCTTTATGGTTAATGCCTACCGGAATACCTCGTCCGTTATCAATTACAGTAATCGAATTATCTTTATTAATATTTACTTCGATAGTATCACAAAAGCCTGCTAAGGCTTCATCTACAGCATTATCAACTATCTCATATACCAGATGGTGAAGTCCCTTGGAGGCCGTGGAACCTATATACATCCCGGGTCGCTTTCTAACTGCCTCTAATCCTTCTAATATTTGAATTTGATCCGCACCGTAATCATATTCATTGCTCATATTTATTCTCTCCATTCATCTTAAGCAAAGGTCTGCTATTAATTTTCACAGGTAATTGTATTGTTGGCCACATGAAATATTTTATTATATTTAAATCTATGGTTAATAAATTCTTCAAGTCCAGTACAGGTTATGATTGTCTGAATATCACCTATACTGTTTAATAAATAATTTTGTCTGTTTCTATCGAGCTCTGATAGCACATCATCTAGGAGAAGAACCGGATTTTCTTTAATTACTTCCTTCACCAGCTCAAGCTCTGCTAGTTTCAATGATAATGCTGCCGTTCTTTGCTGCCCTTGTGATCCAAACTTTTTTATATCTGTATTATCAAATAAAAACAACATATCATCCCTATGGGGTCCAATATTAGTCATTTTTAAAAATAAATCTCTTTCTTGTGATTTTTTTATCTTTTCTGCAAAATCCTCCTGCTTTACACAGGGCTCGTAAAGAAGTGATAATTCTTCTTTACCTCCTGTTAGTTTCTTATGTATTGGATAAATTAATGAATAAATCTTTTTTATGAATGCTTCCCTTGTGTGAATAATTACACTTCCATGCTCAACAAGCTTTGCATCCCATATATATAGTGTGTCCAATAATTTCCTATTAACACTTATCTGCTTTAAAAGAAAATTTCTTTGTGCTAATGCTTTATTATAATTAGTCAAATGATGCATATATATTTTGTCCAGCTGACAAAGCTCAAGATCCAAAAATCTTCTTCTTTCTCCAGGACCATTCTTAATAATATTTAAATCTTCCGGCGAAAAAAACACAAGGTTAAGCATACCAAATAATTCACCTTGTCGTTTTATCGGGATGGTGTCAATAGCTACCCCCTTGGCTTTATTCTTCTTTAGGTGCATATCTATTCTATGGGATACCATATTTTTTTCAATATTAATTCTCACATGGGTTTCATTACTATTAAATCTAATAATTTCTCTGTCTTTGCTTCCTCTATGTGATTTTGTAGTTCCGCCAAGATAAATAGCTTCTAAAATATTTGTCTTTCCCTGAGCATTTTCACCATATAGTATATTAATACCATCATCAAACTGCAAATTTAACTTTTCATAATTTCTATATTCCTTCAGTTCCAATGATCTAACAATCATTCTAACACCATCGTTTCTTTCCATTCAAATAAGAGCAAGCACAGATTATTCAGTAATTTCTATCTGTTCTCCATTATATTCTACTTTATCTCCCTTATGAAGTTTCTTTCCTCTTTGGATTTCAATCTGTCCGTTCACTTTTACTTTTCCTTCCATAATCTCACTTTTAGCATCTGCACCAGAACCAACAAGACCAGCGGCTTTTATGGCCTGTCCTAATTTTATATATTCATCTCTAAGTTTAATTTGAACCATATTATCTCCTCATTCTCTTGTTCTATCAAATTAGGATTTCTAAATTCTTCGCTTTTCTTGTACTATTCTGCTTGAGCGTGAATATTTACTGGTAATATCAGGTATATATATGATTGGTCCTTATCCCTTATAAAGCAGGGAGCCTTAGGGTTAATTAAATATAAATCTACAGATTCGTCATCTATTACCCGAAGTGCATCCATCAAAAATTTTGGGTTAAATCCTATAGTAATATCTTTTCCCACTAACTCTATATCTATTTCTTCCCTCATGGATCCTATTGCTGTATTTATACTTATTTCAAAATTTTTTTCTCCAATTCGGATAATAATAGGCTTTTTATCCGTTTCTCTTATTAACAGTGATGCTCTTTCTATACAATTTTGCAATTCCTTTTTATTTATTGTGACCATTGTTTCATAATCTGATGAAAGCATTTGATCAATTCTATAATACTCTCCTTCAATAAGTCTTGTAACTACTACAGTATCATCAAACTCAAAAAGTGCATGCTTTTCTGTAAAATATATATTTGCCAAAGATGAAGCCTCTCCTGATAAAATCTTACTTATCTCATTCAGAGTCTTTCCCGGTATAATAACCTTTCTTTCCTCATACTCTTCTTTCAAGAAAATCTTTCTTATGGAAATTCTATGACCGTCAAGGGATATAACTCTTAACTCTTTATTCTTAATATCAAACAACTCACCAGTCATAATCTTGTTGCTTTCATTATCTGAAATTGAAAAAACTGTCTGTCTTATAATTTCCTTAAGAGAAAATTGTGAAAGTACAAGAGGATTCTCTTTTTCTATTTCTGGTAATGCAGGAAATTCTTCCCCCGACCTTCCAACAATAGAAAATTTTGCTTTTTCACAGACTATTTCTGTCAAATAGTTTTCATCCGTAGTAATGGTTACTTCATTTTCTGGAAGTCTTCTTATTATTTCCGATAAAACCTTTGCATTTAGGGCTACCATTCCTTCTTCTATCATACTTCCTTTAACAATGGTTTCAATGCCTATCTCCATATCATTTGATATAAGCTTAATTCCCATACTTGATGCCTCTATGATTAAGCATTCCAAAACAGGCATTGTTGTTTTTGCAGGAACTGCTTTCAGAACGATGTTAACACTATTTAATAAATCTGGTTTTTGACATATTATTTTCATATGTGAATAAACTCCCTTCCCGTGCTTATAGATATATATATAAAAGATTTTTAGTAGTAATAGTAATAAGGGTCGTGTAAATGTTGAAAACTGATTTTTAACCATATAAATCAATAGTTTTGTGATTTGATAAAATGTAAATAACAAATGAATAAAAGAGGATAAGGAGCTTCTTATTAACATACATAAAAAGTAAAATAATCACCATAAAACAAAACTAACAGATTATCAACCAATTATCAACACCTTATCACCGCCTTATTCGGGGTTTATTTTTTTGATAAGAACATCGATTGTATTATTTATAGATAAATCCTTCTCCATATCAGAAGAAATTTTATCATAGCCATGTAGGACGGTTGAATGATCTCTGTTTCCTAAAGATTTTCCTATGTCAGTGACAGAATTATCTGTTAGCTTTCTGCTAAGATACATAACAACCTGACGAGGAAAAGATATATTTCGGCTTTTGTCCTTTGAATAAATTTCAGCAGGAGTTATATTATAATGCTCTGCAACAATATCTACTATTAATTCTGTCGTTATAACCTTTTTTTCATTAGGGTATATAATATCCTTCAAAGCCTCTTCTGCAAGATCAAGATTAAGAACTCTTTTTTTAAGGCGAGAGAAAGCAACTATCTTAGTAAGCGCTCCTTCTAGCTCTCTTATATTTGATTTGATATTAGTGGCTATGTATTTTAAGACTTCTTCATCTTCTATTCTTAATCCATCCAGCTCTTCCTTCTTTTTTAGTATGGCCATTCTTGTCTCATAGTCGGGAGATTGAATATCAGCCATAAGCCCGTGTTCGAAACGGGAACGAAGTCTATCCTCTAATGTAAGCATTTCTTTAGGAGGACGGTCACTGGATATAATTATTTGTTTTTTTGATTCGTGTAATGTATTAAAGGTATGGAAGAATTCTTCCTGTGTACTTTCTTTACCTATAATAAATTGAATATCGTCAATCAATAGAATATCAATACTACGATATTTTTCTCTAAATTGTGTTGTTGTTTTCTTCTGAATAGATTCTATTAATTCGTTAGTAAATTTCTCGCTTGTAACATATAAAACCTTTGTTTCTGGATTCTGACTTAAAACAAAATGTGCAATAGAATGCATTAAGTGAGTTTTACCAAGTCCAACACCTCCATATATAAAAAGAGGATTATAAATTTCTCCAGGATTTTCAGCAACAGCAAGGGAAGCTGCTCTAGCAAATTCATTATTTCCTCCAACAACAAATGTATCAAAGGTATATCTAGAATTAATAAAAGAAGGTAAGGAACTTCCTTTCCTTGTGGAGTTTTCTCTTTTCTTATCTTTAGCATCTATTTGACTAGCAAGAACAAAATCAATCTCATATGGTTCATTCATAATTTCTTCGATGGAAACCCTAAGTAAAAGCTCGTATTTATTACGAATCACATTTAAGCTAGGAGGCCCAATTATTTCATCATTAATTAATATAGTTATAGCATTATCCTTTACATCATATACTTTCAAGGGTTTTAGCCAAGTTTTATATGATACATTAGTAATACCATATTCGGTTATTAAGTAATTTAATATCTCGTCCCATTTAGATTCAATTTTATTTTTCATTAACAGCCTCCATAATTACTCGCATATTTATATATTATAACAAAAGCATGAATTTTTCAATGGTTATTATAGCACTAAAATTTTTATTGACAGCTTATCCACAAAAATATCAAGGTTATCTACATTTTTGTTATAACTCTTATATATAATGAAGAAACTAATAAAAAAAATGTAGTATCCACAGAGGCTTAGGGGAAAATAACCTCTTGACTAGAGGGATGAATGCGAATATAATAGACGTGATGTTCCTAAAATCAAGAAATAGGTTATAGCTCGACAAATACAGAGCGCCGGTACAGTAAAAGGAGGTGCGTAGCAATGAAAATGACATTCCAACCCAAAAAGAGATCTTATTCAAGGGTACATGGATTTAGAGCAAGAATGAGTACAGCAGGTGGCAGAAAGGTTTTAGCAGCCAGAAGAGCAAAAGGAAGAAAGAAGCTATCAGCATAATGTTTGTTTATCTAGGTCGCAATTTTGTGGCCTTTTCTTCTATAATGAAGAACCCTAGTAACCAAAGTAGAAAAAGTTGGTAGAATGATGGATATATTTTAAAATGGATAAAACAGAATCAGTTAAAAAGAATGAATTGTTTAGAGAAATCTATAGTACCGGTAGATCATATGCAAATAAAAATTTGGTAATGTATATGAAAAGGAATAGCACACAGGAAAATAGACTAGGAATATCAGTTAGTAAGAAAGTGGGAAACAGTGTAGTTAGGCACAGAATAACCCGATTAATTAGAGAAAGCTATCGCCTAAATGAGCATAGCATTTTAGAAGGATTGGACATAGTAGTTGTCGCAAGAATAGGTGCCAAAGGAAAGAATTATTGTGAAATGGAAGGGTCTTTATTACACCTAATGAAGCTACACGGGGCTTTAAAAAAGTAAATTATTCCTAACCGTTAGGATTTAAAGAAGGTATAGAA
This sequence comes from Herbinix sp., assembly GCA_028701595.1. Lineage (GTDB taxonomy): Bacteria > Bacillota > Clostridia > Lachnospirales > Lachnospiraceae > Mobilitalea. Next base: position 13,202 of record JAQVQL010000012.1, on the reverse strand, counting down.
AGTGTTAAGTAAAACTCTTATATTTATAATAAGTCTTTATCAGAAATTTATATCACCGATTAAAAGAAGATCTAGTTGTATCTACTATCCGACTTGCTCCTCATATACAAAGGAAGCACTTTATAAATATGGGGCAGTTAAAGGTATGTATTTATCAACCAGACGAATTTTAAGATGTCATCCTTTTCACGAAGGTGGCTATGATCCGGTACCTTAAAAAAATACAGGGGGCCTAAAATAATAGGGCTCTAAGGAGGATTTATATTGGAAGCGATATTTTTATTGGGAAATATATTGAACCCGATTGTTAAGGTTTTAGGCATAATAATGAATGGTATTTACGAGTTTTTTCATTTGTTTGGGGTACAAAACATTGCCTTATCAATTTTTGTATTTACTTTTATAGTAAAAACATTAATGTTTCCCTTAACAATCAAACAACAGAAATTTTCCAGACTTCAGACAAGAATTACACCTGAAATACAAAAAATTCAGGAGAAATATAAAGGAAAAAAAGATGAAGCTTCGATGAGGAAGCAGCAGACTGAAACACAAGCTGTTTACCAAAAATATGGTGCCAGTCCAACCGCCGGATGTTTACCATTATTGATTACATTGCCTATAATGTTCGCATTATACAGAGTTATTAATAATATTCCTGACATGGTTAATCTTGTAAGAGAACCCTATGCGGTTGTAGCAAATGCAGTAATGTCTCACGGAGAAGGGGTAGGTATACTATCTGAAATAGCAAAAAATTTCGATAAGCTTAAACTAGTTACGGGTGATGAAGTTATTAGTGCCTTGGCTTTATTTGATACCTCACAGTGGAATTTATTAATGGGTGAGGGCTTAGGAGTAGCAGCCAATACGGCTATTGAAAGCATTATGAAAGTTAATAATTTCTTTGGATTAAGCATAACAAATACACCAAGCTGGAGATCTATATCTGTTTTGATTCCCTTATTATCGATGGGATTACAATTTATTCAGAGTAAGCAGATAAGCGTAAAGACCGATAAAAAGAATGATGCACCAAATCCAATGGCATCAATGAATGTGGTTATGCCTATTATGTCTGGATTTTTCTGTCTCATGCTTCCAATAGGTGTTGGATTATACTGGATAGCTAACAGCTTGTTTTCAATTATACAACAGTTTTTTGTTAATAAGCGTCTAGATCGTATGGATATTGATGAATATGTTGTACAAAGCCAGGAAAAGGCTAAGAATAAATTGATGAAGAAAGCATCATCAAGTGGTACTTCTATTCAGGAGTTAGCAAAGAAGCAGACAAAATCAATAGAAAGCGTTTCAGATAAAGATAAGGATTCAGATAATGAAGAAATAGATAATGATGCAAGCAATGATAATGCTTACAAGCCTACAAGTATATCTGAAATAGCAAATCTTCTTAAGAATAGGAATAATGATAAGGGGGATAAATAATGGAATGGATCGAATTTGCAGCAAAGACAGTCGATGAAGCAATAACTGATGCCATGTTGGAATTAGGCACTACCGCAGATAATCTTGAATATGAAGTTATTGAAAAGGAAACCTCCGGTTTTTTAAGAATGTTTGGAAAGCCAGCAAGAATTAAAGTTAGATTTAAGCAAAGCCTTGAAAATACTGCCAAGTCATTTCTTGATAAGGTATTTAGAGCTATGAATATAAAGACTGAGATAGAGATAATTTACAATGAAGAAAATGAAATATTGGAAATCAATCTTCTTGGTGAAGAAATGGGTGTACTAATAGGTAAAAGAGGACAAACCTTAGATTCACTACAATATCTTGTAAGTCTTGTTATTAATAGGAATGCTGAAAATTATATAAAGGTTAAGCTAGATACAGAGAACTACAGAGCAAGACGAAAGGAAACCCTTGAGAATCTTGCAAAGAACATTGCATACAAAGTAAAAAGAAACAGAAGATCCGTTATTCTAGAGCCTATGAATCCTTATGAAAGAAGGATAATCCATTCTGCTTTACAAAACGACAAATTAGTAGAAACCTTTTCTGAAGGTGAGGAACCATATAGAAAGGTCGTTATAAGCTATAAGAAGACCAATAGAGACTATAAGCCTAATAAATATAGTAAGGAAAAGGATAAGGAGTATTCAAAGAATTATAGTAGGGATTATAAAAAGGATTATGAGAAGTATAAGGAAAGCAAGGCAAAGAATGCCACAGCTTCTACTGAAAATGCATAAACCATCATAATGTAATAAAAAAGGACTGTTTCAATTTTGAAGCAGTCCATTTAACTTAGGAAAGGAGAATACTCATGAAGACAGATACAATTGCAGCAATTGCCACAGGCTTAAGTAGTGGCGGTATAAGTATTATTAGAATAAGCGGAGAAGAAGGATTTTCTGCTATTGATAGAATATATCAGTCAAAGAATAAGAAAAAAAAGCTTTCAAAGGCGAAGAGTCATACTACTCATTATGGATTTATTATGGATGGTGAGAATATAATTGATGAAGTTATGGTAACAGTCATGAGAGCTCCTTCTACCTATACAAGGGAAGATGTAATAGAGATTAACTGCCATGGCGGTATTATAGTAACAAGAAAAATACTTGAGATTGTACTAGGGCAAGGCATTAGACTTGCAGAGCCAGGAGAATTTACTAAGAGAGCCTTTCTTAATGGAAGAATCGACCTATCTCAGGCAGAGGCTGTATGTGATATAATAAGCGCGAAGAATGAGATAGCACTTAAGAATTCAATTAAGCAGCTAAAGGGCCGAGAGCTTGAGATTATAAAGACAATTAGAAACAATATTTTAAAAGATATAGCCTTTATAGAAGCGGCACTTGACGACCCTGAGCATATTAGTATAGAGGGTTTTTCTAGAGACCTTTATGATCATCTAGATAAATATAGCCATAGCATTAAGAAGTTGGTTAATGGTTCAAAAAGCGGAAAACTAATAAAGGAAGGCATTAAGACGGTTATATTAGGAAAGCCAAATGTCGGAAAATCAAGTCTTCTTAACATACTGGTACATGAAGACAGAGCAATTGTAACAGATATTGCAGGGACTACAAGGGATACTTTAGAGGAAACTATAAGACTAAATGATATAACCTTAAATATAATTGATACAGCAGGTATCAGAAGCACAGAGGATGAAGTCGAAAAAATTGGTGTGGACAAGGCTATGCGTATTGCTAAGGAAGCAGACCTGATTATATATGTAATGGACTCTTCTACTTCACTTGATGAAAACGATGAGATCATTTTATCCTTGATAAGGGATAAGAAGGCTATATTGCTACTAAACAAAGGAGATTTATTACCGAGGATTACTGCAAATGATTTAAAGGAAAAATCAAGTCATCCTATTATTAGCACCTCTTTTGTTGAGCACAAAGGTATAGAAGATTTGGAGCAGACGATAAAGGAGATGTTCTTTAAGGGGGATATATCCTTTAATGAAGATATTTATATAACAAACGACAGACATATTGAAGCATTTACAAATACACTAGAAGCTCTTAATATGGTAAAAGAAAGCATAAACAACAATATGCCAGAGGATTTTTATTCAATTGATCTAATGACTGCTTATGAGGAGCTGGGAAAAATTCTTGGTGAGAATGTTGGAGAAGACTTAATTAATATGATATTTGCAGAGTTTTGTATGGGTAAGTAGATTTAAACATACACAGATTTGTTTATATAGAAAGGGTAAGGAATATTATGCCATACGTATATGAAGAATATGACGTAGCTGTTATTGGAGCAGGGCATGCAGGATGTGAAGCTGCCCTCGCAACTGCAAGGCTATCATCAAAGACTATTATTTTTACGGTAGCAATGGATAGCATAGCATTAATGCCATGCAATCCCAATATAGGGGGAACATCAAAAGGCCATCTTGTAAGAGAAATTGATGCTTTAGGTGGTGAAATGGGAAAAAACATTGATAAAACATACATTCAATCCAGAATGCTTAATTTATCTAAGGGCCCGGCAGTCCACTCACTAAGAGCCCAAGCCGATAAGCAAGAGTATTCAAGTAGTATGAGAAAGATTCTTGAAAACACGGAGAATCTAACATTAAAACAGGCAGAAATCGTTGAAATATTGACTAAGGACAATAGAATAACAGGAGTTAAGACTTATTCAGGAGCAATATATCCCTGCAAGGCAGTTATAGTATGCACAGGAACATACCTAAATGCCAGGTGTATCTATGGAGAAACCGTACACATGACAGGGCCAAATGGACTTTCTTCTGCCTTATATCTTACTGAATCCTTAAAAAATCTAGGTATAGAAATGTTTAGGTTTAAAACTGGAACACCAGCAAGAATAGACAAAAGATCTATTGATTTTAGTAAGATGGAGGAACAAAAAGGAGATGAGAAAGTCGTACCCTTCTCCTTTAGTAATAAACCGGAGGATATAGTAAAGGAGCAGGCTTCATGTTGGCTTACCTATACAACACCAGAAACACATGATATTATTCGTGCAAACTTAGACAGATCTCCACTTTATAGTGGTAATATTAAAGGAACAGGTGCCAGGTACTGCCCTTCTATTGAGGATAAGGTAGTAAAATTTCAGGAAAAGGAAAGACATCAGGTATTTATAGAGCCTGAGGGTGATTATACAAATGAAATGTATATTTCAGGTATGTCCAGCTCTCTTCCCGAGGATGTTCAGGTACAAATGTATCGTTCAGTACCAGGACTTGAAAAGGCAAATATAGTTCGCAACGCATATGCAATTGAATATGATTGTATAAATCCATCACAGCTAAAACCCACCTTGGAATTTAGAAATATAGATGGATTATTTTGCGCGGGTCAATTTAACGGAAGCTCTGGCTATGAGGAGGCTGCTGCTCAAGGACTTATTGCTGGAATTAACGCTGCTATGAAAATTAAGAACAAAGAACCGATAATTATTGATCGATCTCAGGCGTATATTGGAGTGCTAATAGATGATCTTATAACAAAAGAAACAAATGAACCATATCGGATGATGACATCAAGAGCAGAGTATAGGCTACTTCTTAGACAAGACAATGCAGACTTAAGATTAACTAAAATAGGCTATCAGGCAGGTTTAGTTGACGAAGAACACTACCAGATGGTACTTAATAAAGAAAATGCCATAGAAGAAGAGAAAAAACGACTTGAGAACACTACAATTGGGGCTAATAAAGATGTTCAAGGACTACTAGAAAGACTTAATAGCACCCCATTGACAACGGCGACTACTCTGGCTGAGCTAATAAGAAGACCAGAATTAAATTATGAAATGCTTGAGAGCATTGATCAGCACAGAAGAAGCCTACCAAAAGATGTAATAGAACAGGTTAATATTAATATTAAGTATGAAGGTTATATAGTAAGACAGCAAAGACAAGTAGAACAGCACAAGAGAATGGAGAACAAGAAAATACCCGATACCCTGGATTATAATAAAATATCAGGGTTAAGAATTGAGGCAAAACAGAAGCTAGATAAATATAAACCCATATCTATAGGTCAAGCCTCAAGAATTTCTGGGGTTACACCTGCTGACATATCAGTTCTTATGGTATATCTAATGCAGCATAATGCAAAAGAGGCAGCAAAAAGCAAGCAGTAAGCGGTGAATTTTGAAAGGAAAATAGTATGAAGGATGGTAGGAATCAGGGCAGCATTGATTTTAAGGAGGGCTTAGAGGAGCTTAATATAAAGCTTAATGATCTACAGATAAGACAATTCATGAATTATTATGAATTGCTAATCGAGAAGAATAAGGTAATGAATCTAACCGCAATTACAGAGCTTTCTGAGGTAATTAGTAAGCACTTTATTGATAGTCTCTCGATAATTAAAGTTCATCATTTGCAAAAGGAAAAAATTCTTGACTTAGGTAGCGGAGCAGGACTTCCGGGAATACCTATTAAGATTGCATTTCCTGACACACAGGTGGTGCTGATGGATTCATTAAATAAAAGAGTTAGGTTTCTAGATGAAGTCATTGAAAAGCTTGGCTTAAATAATATTACAACAATTCATGGACGAGCCGAGGACTACGGCAAGGACAAGAATTATCGCGAAGCCTTTGATATCTGCACATCTAGGGCAGTTGCAAAGCTTTCTACCTTATCCGAATACTGTATGCCATTTGTAAAAGTAGGGGGGAAATTTATACCCTATAAATCCGGAAATATAACAGAGGAACTAAATGAAGCAGAGAGCGCCATTAATATACTGGGAGGGAAACGGCTAAAGACCGAGGAATTTAAGCTTCCCAATACAGATATAAGTAGAACATTAATTTTGATAGAAAAATGCAAAAACACACCGATCAAATATCCTAGAGTAGCAGGAAAACCATCGAAAGAGCCCTTATAGAGGAAAAAAGAAAATTAGGACTTTAAAAATAGAAATAATTGTTATATTATTAATATATTAGATGATATTATATGTGAAGGTTTGATATTATTTCTTCTTCATGTTAGGATAAATATAATTATGATATATGTTTTTGATATGTTCTTTTTGTGAAGGGAAGACCTGTGATGCTTGAGGGAAATGAAAATGCAAATAGCTCTGAAGATATGAGGGAGTTTATCCTTAATCTGATAACAGAGTATGAATATAAATCAGCTCTATTAAAAGAAGAAAAAAGCAGCAAAAAAAATGATATATTAGAGATGGAAGCATTAATTAAGACCTTTAGTCAAACCAAGGAAAAAAGCTCAAACTTCTTCTCACCTAATAGCAAGGATTATAGTACGAAAGATTATGATGAAGAGCTTTTGCATTTAAAACAGAGCCTTGATAATATTGAAGAAGAAGAGAAGAAGCTTGAGAGCACAATATCCCAATTAGTAAATATTAAGCAAAAGGTTATGAATTATAGACCTCAGAATTTTAGTATAGGTGTTAATATATTGGAAATACAGGAACAGGACCGGCAAAGAATTGCAAGAGACCTTCATGATTCTACAGTTCAAAACCTAACTAGCCTTATTCATAAATGCGAATTATCCATAAGATTGGTAGATATGGATCCTGTTCGTACTAAGCTAGAGCTTAATACCATGTCAAACACTCTTAGATCGGTTATTAATGAAATCAGAGAAATTATCTATAATTTAAAGCCAATGTCATTAGATGATTTAGGCCTTATAACTACCATAGAAAGATATGCCAATCAATTAATGATTAATCATGATATAAGGTTTAATATTAACCACAATAAGGAAAGACATATATTACCGGTTATAAAGCTCTCTATTTTTCGAATGATACAAGAAGCTTGTAGCAATGCCATTAAGCATTCAGAGGCAAAGTCTATTGATATAAATATATCTTATGATACAAATAGCGTAACAGTGACTGTTTCTGATGATGGCAAGGGCTTTGATACAGAAAAGAAGAAGGATTGTATGGCACCGGACTACTCAGGGTATGGATTGTCTATTATGAAAGAGCGGGCTTATTTGCTTTCCGGTACTATGAAGATACAATCTACTATTAACAAAGGGACAAGTGTTACTATTACCGTACCTATTACGAACAGTGAAAGGGAAGAGTGATGAGCAAACCAATAAGTGTTATGATAGCAGATGACCATTCAATGGTGAGGGAAGGAATTAGGCAAATTCTTGAATTGGATGGAGATATTAAGGTAAATGCAGAAGCTGGTAGTGGAAAAGAGTGTATAGAGATGCTTGACGAAAAGGGAACAGATGTTCTGCTGTTAGATATCAATATGCCTAACATGAACGGGTTACAGGTGCTTCAGTATTTAAGAGAAAAGAAGACAAATGTAAAGGTACTTATCTTAACAATTCATAACGAAGTAGAGTATCTTGTAAGAGCAGTTGAAATCGGTGTTGATGGTTATGTATTAAAGGATTCTGATTCATCAGTTTTAAAGAAGGCAATATTTACAGTAAATCGTGGTGATTCATTTATACAGCCAGAATTGACTCCGATGTTAAAGAAGCGTCTGGAGGACAAAAGCTCTGGTGCAAAAAGATTTGAAGAAATGTTGACCAGAAGAGAAATTGAAGTATTAAAGCTTCTTGCCGAGGGGCTATTTAATAAGGAAATTGCATATACACTAAGTATTAGCGAAAAAACAGTGAAAAATCATGTTTCTAATATATTTAAAAAGATTAATGTATCAGATAGGACGCAGGCTGCTGTATATGCTATAAAGCACAATTTGGTAGATGTTTTTTAAACGAATAGGAAACGGAATGTTTCACGTGAAACATTCCGTTTTTTATATAATAGGAAATTAATCACAATAAGTATATAAATTGCATTTGTAAGTAGATATATAATATCAACAATGTTATAATGTTCACGATAAGCAGATTAATCTATGGAAATCAGTATGCTTTATGTGACATGTACTTTATGTCAAAAGAAATCATATTGATTTCCATAGATAAGTGTAACGTGAGCGAAAGGACGAAGTCCATGAGCTTTAATCTGCTTATCTATAGAAATCAGTATAGAATAATATTAGGAGGACAAGATTAATGGCAAGAGTAATTGCAATAGCCAATCAAAAGGGCGGGGTAGGCAAAACAACCACTGCTATTAATTTATCAGCTTGTCTGGCTGAAAGAAACAGAAAAGTCCTAGCGATAGACATTGATCCTCAGGGAAACACAACTAGTGGGCTTGGTATTAATAAGAATAAACTAGATAATACAATTTATCAGATGATGACCGGTGAATGCTCTTTGCAAGATTGCTTAATAAGTACCGACATAGACAATCTTGATATTTTACCGTCAAATGTTAATTTAGCTGGTGCCGAGATTGAGCTAATAGGAATTACAGATAGAGAGTACATATTAAAGGGGCATGTGGAAGCTATAAAAGATAATTATGATTATATTATTATAGATTGTCCTCCTTCATTAAGCACTCTTACGGTCAACGCTATGACCACAGCAGATACTGTTTTGGTACCAATTCAATGTGAATTCTATGCTTTAGAGGGATTAACACAGCTAATGCACACCATAAATCTAGTAAAGAAAAGGTTAAATCCTAGTCTCGAGATGGAAGGGGTAGTATTTACCATGTATGATGCCCGTACAAATCTTTCCTTACAGGTTGTCGAAAATGTTAAAGAAAATTTAAAGCAAAACATATATAAGACGATTATACCTAGAAATGTTCGTTTAGCAGAGGCTCCAAGTCATGGACTCCCTATTAATCTATATGATTCTAAATCTGCAGGAGCAGAAGGCTATAGACAGCTGGCAAGTGAAGTAATAGAAAATGATGAAGCAGAGCTATATGAGAAGAATGAAATAGGTGTAATAAAATATAGAAAATGAAATTAACAGCTCATAATACCGATTGACTAAGAGGGAGGAAAAAATGTCAGCTATTAAAAGAGGTTTAGGGAAGGGATTGGACACCATGATTCCTGATCGTATAACTGAAACAGAGCAAAGAGAAGAAAATGTTTCACGTGAAACATTGTTACCGCTTCATGAAATAGAGCCAAACAAATCTCAACCGAGAAAAGCGTTTGATGAGGAGTCACTGCAGGAGCTGGCAGAATCTATTAAACAGTATGGGGTTATTCAACCTCTTATTGTCCAAAAAAGAGATAAGCTCTATGAAATAATAGCAGGAGAAAGAAGATGGCGTGCATCAAGACTAGCCGGGCTAAAAGAGGTCCCAGTTATCATAAAGGATTATACACCTCAGGAAACTGTAGAGATTGCCTTAATTGAGAACATACAAAGAGAAGACTTAAACCCTATAGAGGAAGCATATGCATATCAAAGATTAATACATGAATTCAACTTAAAACAAGAGGAATTGGCAGTTAGAGTATCCAAAAGCAGGGTGGCAATCACAAATTCCCTAAGACTACTAAAACTAGACGAAAGAGTACAGCAACTGCTTATAGAGAGTCTTCTGTCCGGAGGTCATGCTAGGACATTACTTTCCATAGAGAATCCAGACGAGCAATATGATACTGCATGTAGGATTATTGATAAAAAGCTAAGCGTAAGAGAAACGGAAAAACTTGTTAGGCAGTTAATTAAGGGAAAACCGACTAAAGAGACTGCACCAACGGATGAAAATAGCTTTATATATCAAGATATAGAGGAAAAGCTAAAAAACATTATTGGAACTAAGGTTTCAATTAATAGAAAAAAAAATAACAGAGGTAAGATAGAGATAGAGTACTATTCAGATGAAGATCTAGAGCGAATAACAGATCTTTTTAATACACTGGCATAGGAAAAACAGAGAATATAAGATACGACGGAGGATCAAAATGAACCTAATTGAATTAATGGAACAGAATATGACATATATTGTGTTGGGAATAGCTGCATTATCTATAATAATATTAGTAATGATCATAATAGTAATGATTAAACAACACAAGTTAAACACAAAACACCGGAAATTTACTCAAGGAGCTAGTGCCAGAGAACTAGAAACAATAATACTTGAGAGATTTACAGAAATTGACAAATTAAAATTAGACAATACCATATTACATAGTGAAGTAGGTAAAATGAATGAAAACCTGTTAACAGCGGTGCAAAAGGTTGGTATCGTGAAATATGATGCATTTATGGAAATGGGAGGAAAGCTTAGCTTTGTTCTTGCGCTCCTTAATAAGAATAACGATGGTCTTATACTTAACTCTGTTCACAGCAGCAGAGAAGGATGCTATATGTATTTAAAGGAAATTATTAAAGGAGAATCTTTCATAGAGCTGTCTAAAGAGGAAAAGAGTGCACTTGATCATGCCATAAATTATAATAACTTTATGGAGTAGATACGCCAGAGGCATTTATACGGGTTGAAAGGGAAAAAAATGAGAATAATTTCCGTTGATTCTGTAAAAGGTCACGAACTTTTGGCAAAAGACATATTGAATGACAGTAATTCAATACTAATGACTGCGGGAACGATTGTAAAGAAGGAATATATCAGTCGTTTGAAGGAACTGGATATCGAGTTTATATATGTAGAAGATGAGATTGCACAGGGGGTAAGTCTAACAGAAAGTCTTGAGATTCAAATTAAAGAACAATGCCAGGAAGCGGTTCGTGAGATCCTTACGAAGTATTCATATCACACTGACAGCGAGCTGGAAGAGATTACCACTATAGCCGACGAAATCATATATGATATTATGAGAGAACCCGAGGTTATGTATAATCTGTCCAGTATCAGAAATAAAAGCGAAGGGACATACTCCCATTCACTTAACGTCTGCGCTCTGTCAGTTATTTTGGCATTCAAATTAAAGATTCCAAAGCAAAAAATAAGAGAAATTGCAATTGGATGCCTACTTCATGACATAGGGTTTACCTTTATAACAATGGACTATAGCAGCTTAATTATGGAGGAATGCTCAGAAAAAGAGCAAAAGGAAATAAAGAAGCATATTATATATGGTTATTCCGCCGTGGAAAAGATGGATTGGTTATCATCAATATCTAGGGATATAATCATAAGTCATCACGAACGGATGGATGGTTCGGGATATCCCTTTCATATAGGGGGTTCTAAAATAAGAATCGGAAGTAAGATTGTAGCGGTCTGTGATGAATTTGACAGTAGGGTATACGGTAATTTAGTACCTAAAATGAAGGTACATGATGCCATTGACTTTATTGTAAGCCAGGCAGGCAACCTATTTGATCTAAATGTTGTTAAAGCGTTTGTGGCATCAGTTGCCGCATATCCTATAGGTGCATTGGTAATTACCAACCAAGAGGAGGTTGGTATTGTACTCCGACAAAACCCCAAATGCCCTACAAGGCCAGTAATAAGGATAATACAGAATGCAAAAGGGGACAAGCCAACCAACTGGGTTGAGAGGGACCTTACTAAGGAATTAACGCTGTTTATCACAGATACTATTATGGACTAACATTCCCATAGAATCATTCTTGCAGATTATAATAAAGTATGATATAAGTATTATCACATGAATAGATATATAGAAAGACACAAGTAAGTTTATAAGAAAAGTAGGTGAGTATATGCATAGTTATTTGAGAGCAATAGGATTCAGTAATATTAATAATAGAAGCGAGTTAAACAAGCTAATAAATCTTGTCATAGAGAAGGCTTCAAATAGAAAAACAATTCAAATCAATCATCAAAACAGTTTCACAGAGATGACCTTGAATTTTGGACCTGATTTTGGTATAACGCTTCGTGGAGAATATGACCATGATGATGTCTTCCATCTGGATAACTACTATCCGTATTTAAATGGTTTTGGAACCAATGCTAGAGAAGAGGTTGCCATAAATAAACGCGTGGATACAGAGGCATTTACCGGAATGTGTGATGATTACCGTTTGGGAGTGTCTTTAATCTTCTATTTACAAAACGTAGCAGAATATTTGGAAAGAAAGAACCAAAATGCAAAGCTAAATCTAAATCTTCCTATTACTTTGGCGGCACTATCTTTAGAGGGAAGGGCCTTGCTTCCGATAGAAAAGGATGAAATTCAGGTTAAGAACCTTAGTGTAGAGAAGATTAATAGGAACAATTTAATAGCAGAGGCAAAGAAAGGAAACCAAGAGGCCATAGACAGCTTGACAATAGATGATATTGACACCTATGCAATGGTATCAAGAAGAGCAAAAAAAGAGGATATATATTCTATTGTAGACACCTGCTTTATTCCTTTTGGTTCTGAATCCGACAATTATAGTATCATTGCTACTATATTAGACTGCAAATTAATAACGAACACCTTAACAAAGGAAGAAATATACGATTTAGATTTATTATGTAATGATATAACATTTCGTTTATGTATTAATAAGGAGGATTTTCTAGGAGAGCCTTTACCTGGTAGAAGATTTAAGGGTAACATATGGATGCAAGGGAAACTGGTATTTTAGCATATAAAATTTCATGCAGGTTCTTGACTTACAAAGAAGTAAATAGTAGAATTAACATGTTGCGTTAAGTGCCTGTAGCTCAGCAGGATAGAGCATCTGCCTCCTAAGGGGTAAGATAACCTATCACCTTGGAGAAAAAGGTGATGGTGGAAGTGTCAGTTAGAGTAATACAAAACAGAATATGTTTTCCTAGTTCAACGGATAGAACAGGCCCCTCCTAAGGGTCAGATCAGGGTTCGATTCCCTGGGAAAACGTCCATTTTACGCGGTTTTCAGCATTTCGAAAAGCCGCGTAAAACTTTTATAT
>JAQVQL010000155.1 GCA_028701595.1 Herbinix sp. | reverse complement strand
CTGAAAAATACTTGATAAAAGCATATGAACTGGCTAAAAAGTTTGATGTATCACCAGATTATAATGCTCAGAATATTAATTTTTACAAAGGACAAAAGCAGATATTTGGTGATGATACAGGAGAAACTGCTATGGAAAGTGTAGAAAGAATTATATCAATGGAGGAAAGTAATTTTGAATTTCTGAAACAAACCTGGAGTAACATAAGCAATAAATCTAACAAATACTAACAGATAATAACAGGCACCAACAAGGGGGATGTGTAATGAGTAATAAAATAAAGAAAAAAGTTTTGACAGAAAAAAATCAAGCTCCAATGCAGTTAAGTCAAAAACTTAGAGCACAGTTTATGCACAACAATCATATAAATTTTGCTGGAGCCGTAATTGCGACTTTGTTGACTGCAATAATAAATCTAGTAATATCTTGGTTATTGCAGCAGATTATTGATGCGGCAACGGGAAACAATCAGGTATTTGATCTGATTCAGCTTCTTATCATCAGTATAGGTCTTGTTTTTATATTGATAATGGGCTTGATTTTGGAACAGAAAACCAGTCCACGTTTTGTGGAGAAGGCAATGGCTCAGTATAAAAATATGGTATTTTCTGAGATTTCGAAAAAGAGTATCAGCTCCTTTGCTACAGAAAATACCTCAGCGTACTTATCCGCACTATCTAATGATGCTAGCAGTATTGAAAAAAACTATATTGCTAAAATATTTCCACTAATTCAACAGATTGTTATGTTCACTGGTGCCTTTTTGATGATGCTCTATTATAGCCCCCTGCTGACATTAGCAGCAGTTATATTGTCCCTATGTCCTGTAATTGGCTCCATACTATCGGGAAACAGGCTGGCTGTCATGGAAAAAACAGTTTCCGAGAAGAATGAAAGTTTTCTTGGATCAGTAAAAGATATGCTGACGGGATTTTCTGTGGTAAAAAGCTTTAAAGTTGAGAAAGAAATGATGAAACTCTTTCGCACAAGCAATGAAGAAGCAGAGCATTCTAAAAGAAAAAGAAGACAGATTGAGATTTTGATTCAGATGATTGGGGGAGTTACAGGAATTGTTGCACAGTTTGGTGTATTTTTATTTGGTGCCTATCTGGCCATACAAAGCCAGGCAATTACAGCAGGTGTGGTCATTATCTTTGTGCAGCTGATGAATTTTGTTGTCAGCCCTATTGGAGAGGTTCCTCAGATTCTAGCAAACCGGAAAGCTGCCCTAGCGTTGGTAGATAAACTGGCTCTCTCATTATCTGAACACGTAGAACAAAATGGGATTCCTGTAGGTCAGACATTGAATAAAGCCATCGAACTGGATCATGTAAGCTTTGGGTATGAAGAGGAACAGACTGTTTTAAAGGATATTTCCCTTGAATTTGAAGCTAGGAAAAGTTATGCTTTGGTTGGAGGCTCCGGTAGTGGAAAATCCACACTGTTAAATCTTCTTATAGGAAGTTACTTTAGCTATCAGGGTGAGATTCGATATGATGGACAGGAATTAAAACAGATCAATCTAGATTCATTATATGATTTGGTGTCAATTATACAGCAGAATGTATTTGTGTTTGACAGCAGTATCCAGAATAATATTACTATGTTTAAAGAGTTTGACCAGGAAAGAATTAACCGCGCCATAGACCAAGCAGGTTTATCAGATCTGATTGAGCAAAAAGGGCTGAACTATGCCTGTGGAGAAAATGGGAATGGATTGTCCGGAGGTGAACGGCAGCGTATATCCATTGCTAGATGTTTATTAAAAGGTAGTTCTGTTATGCTTGTAGATGAAGCAACAGCTGAACTAGATGCAAAAACAGCGGTGGCTGTCACTAACTCTATACTGGAAATTGAAGATTTAACAAGAATTATTGTGACCCATCGACTGGAAGAAGCAATTTTAAGAAAATATGATAAGATTTTTGTTATGCAGAATGGAAGACTGATAGAACAAGGTACTTTTGACGAACTAATGAAAGAAAAGGGATATTTTTATTCCTTGTATATGGTTTCTCAATAGGACTTTTTGAAAACAGAGATGTATCTTCCGAGATGATCGGCTTAGCTTGTGGACAGCAAGTTTTAACAGTAGCAGTATTATCTATATTAATTACTGCACCGTTTGGGGCTATATGCAATCGCCAAAATACAAATACGAGATATGGATTGCTGTAGAAATGAAATAATTGTAATTAAGTTATAAAAGCTTATTTTTAAGGGCAAATACATAAGTAAGGCGCTAGATACCATGTCAGAATTATTTGGGTATGTTGATTGTATAGAATTATATGTTCGTGATTTAGACGATGGAATTAGGTATTACTGTGATAGTATGGGATTAAAGCTATTATGGCGTGCAAATACCTCGGTTGGTTTAGGTATGGAGAATGATATAACAGAAATAGTATTACAAACTGATAGAAAGAAAATGAATGTTGATTTCAAGGTAGAGTCTGTGAATAATTCGATTGAAAGAATAATTAATTCAGGCGGAAAGGTTATATGTGGTCCATTCGATATACCAATTGGAAAATGTGTTGTAGTACTGGATATATGGAAAAATGAATATGTCATTTTAGATATGTCAAAGGGTAGATATGTTACGGATGCAGAAGGTAATGTTATTGGCGTAAGTAACGACCGATGAAGTAGATTATAGAAAATATATAGAATTAAGAGAAAGAGATTTCAATTTGAAATCTCTTTTTTGAGTTTTGACAATTTTGGTAACTATAAGCCCTATACCTTTGACCCATTCAGAGGATTATGTTATAAGTATATTAGTGATGAAATTACTAGTGAAATATAGTATAATTATCCCAGTAGATAATGACATAAATATAAGATTTACTGCAAAAGCTATTATGTTTAATTAGAGGAGGGTCATTGTGGATAATATGTTAGAAATACTCAAGTATTTTCAATCTTTTTCAAATCAAACCTTAGATTCCTTATTTGAACTTATTACTATGTTAGGAGAGGATATATTCTTTATTATTGTTGCTGCACTTTTTTACTGGTGTTTCAACAAATCCTTTGGATATAAGCTAGCATTTGTTTATCTTACTTGTGGAGCTTTCAATACCATAATTAAGGAAATTGTTAAGTTTCCAAGACCTATTGGATATGAAGGAATTAAATCAACTAGAGTAGAAACTGCTGGCGGATATTCATTCCCAAGTGGACACACACAACAATCAACCTCATTATTTACAACATTAATGGCAGAATTTAAGAAAAAATGGCTTTATCTTGTAGGTGTATTAGCTATACTCTTGGTTGGTTTCTCAAGAATGTATTTAGGAGTTCATTGGCCTACGGATGTTGTTGGAGGGTTGGTTATTGGGATAATATGGTCAATTGTTGCAATTAAGATATTTGATTGGTCTAAGGATAAGGGAAAGCCGGTACTATTAGGAGTTTTTATTATACCAATGCTTATATGTATATTGTTCTTCCAAACAGCTACTTATTATAAGGCTGTTGGCACACTAACTGCGCTTTGGGTTGGCTACATAATAGAGAATAAATACATTAATTATGAAACAAAAGCAGTATGGTGGAAGCAAATAATTAAGCTTATAATTGGATTTTTAGGACTTATCTTAATTAAAGTCTACTTAAAAAAGCTACTCCCGCTAAGTATATATAGTGATTTTTTAAGATATGCATTAATGGGAATTTGGTTGACAGTTATATCTCCAATAATCTTCCGCGCACTACATATTGAAGAAAGAGACGAAGTGGTTGAATCAAATTGTGATGATCAATTAGCATCATAATTGTGGATTAGATAGGGTAAGAGAACAAGCTCTGTTTTTGCAGCGCTTGCCTTTGTCGGTGTCATAATCGTTTTTTCCATTAATAACGAAACCCTTAATAAAATTGCGCCATTTTTAATCGGATTTGGAATGCTCTATTGTATTCTGGAAGATATGATGATGTCGGTACAACAAATACTATTCATAATCTATTAGCGAGGTTTGCGCTTAATAACATAATCAACAACCTGTACAGCTGATAATATTAATGTATAAAAAATAGTTATCCTGTTGAAAATTTGGGATAGCTATTTTTTTGTTCACATATATTGTTCATGCTATCGAAACTTGCGACCAAAAGTGTTTTAAATTCAGCTTGTTTATCTTGTTAAAAAATGGTTAATAATTTATAATGCATGATGAAATCTTTTGGACAAGCTAAAAATTAAGCAGATAGTAGAGGAGTAAAACATGCTTCAAAGAGATAATAACGAGATGGAGAGTAATCTAAAAGAATTATTTTTTATGCTATTACGAAAGACTTGGATTATTATACTAGCTGGAATTATATGTGCCATTGGTTTTGGTGCTTATAGTTATTATGCAAGGGATCCAATATATACTTCTAGTACTAAAATTTATGTAATAAATAGAGAACATAGTAATATTACAACAATTGCAGATTTACAGGCAGGAAACCAATTAACCAAGGATTATAAAGTATTGGTCCTAAGCCGCCCAGTGACAGAACTGGTTATTGAGAATCTTAACTTGAATATGAGCCATGAAGAACTTGTAGAAGAAATCACAGTAAATACGCCTGAAAATACTCGCATTATTGAAATAGAGGTAAATAATGAAAATCCGGAACTTGCAAAGAAATTAGCAGATTCTATAGCTGAAGTTTCAGCAGAGCGAATGATGTCTGTAATGGAGATGGAAAAGGTAAACATTGTAGAACCTGGAAATTTACCAAGGATTCCAACAAGTCCGAATGTATTATTATCTACTGTAATTGGTGGGACAATTGGTATATTAATATCAGCTTTTATTATTCTCTTTGTACATATGATAAATGACACAATAAAGAATTCAGATGAACTAGAGAAATGTCTTGAGCTTACTACTCTAGGCATATTACCTTTAGAGGTAAATCATAATAGAAAAGAAAAGCAAAAAAGGAATAATAGTAAGAAGAGAGGTTTTGAAGACCTTACCAATATGGAAAAAAGCAGATTGGATTTTGCAAGTATAGAGGCCTATAAGACATTAAGGTCCAATATTCAATTTTGTGGTGCAGATGTAAAAGTGATTTGTATTACAAGTAGTATTCCAAATGAAGGTAAGACATTTATAGCATTACGATTAGCTAAGACCATTGCAGAAAGTGGTAAAAAAGTATTGCTAATTAATGCTGATTTACGTAAATCAATTTACAAAGGTAAAGTAAAAACTGATAATGATCAACATGGTTTGTCTCAATACCTTATGGGAAAGTATGACATAAACACTGTTATAAAGAAAACTAGTATAGAGAATTTAAATATTATATCTACAGGAGCAACATCATATAGCTCATCTGAGTTGTTAGATGATGATTTGTTTAAGGAATTGATAAAAAGTCAAAGGGATGTTTATGATTATGTAATTGTGGACACTCCACCTCTTGGAGTTTTAATTGATAGCGCAAATGTGGCAAAAGTTTGTGATGGTACACTCTTTATTGTAGAAGCAAACAAGATTAGTTATAAGCTGGCACGGCGAGTAATTAAGCAGCTTGAGAGGTGCAAATGTAATGTAATTGGTACAGTACTTAATAAAGTTAATATAAATAGAAAAGAGCTTTATACAAAATACTATCAGAATTATTATATCTAAATAATAACATAAAGACAGAAACCAGTTAAATAAAATAATGAATATACCCTCTAGGTCAGATTGGTAATAGAAAACCAAGGAAAATTTAAATTACGGATGAATATATATTTAAAACAACCATTTGAATAGACTTGGAGGGATTTTATTGAAAAACTATGACGAATTAAAAAAACTATTTAAGGTTTTTAATGG
>JAQVQL010000154.1 GCA_028701595.1 Herbinix sp. | reverse complement strand
AGCTTATTCCTTGGAGAATGATAACAATCTCTACTGATGGTATAATACTTGAGGACACAAAGTAATATAGCAAAAAAGTTACTAATGATAATCCCCAAAAGGTCCCAAAAAAATCTCTGTGTAAGCACATCTCTATTGACAATTTGTGTTTAAAATGATATTATAGTAGCAATAGAAGATAAACATTAAAGCTTACTATTTGTTTAATTGAATAAATTGGTTTGTAATAAAACTATAATGCAAGAGAATAAGAGAACGCATTTATGTTTTTATTGAATTCGATTGTGGCCGTACTCTATTTTGATGAGTACATCCTACTATCAATTCATAATACATTATATCGTTCTTTTTTTGTTAAGTTTTTTTATATTATTTACTGAGTTATTTACTTAAATATAGCGTATAGAAATAGACAAGGAGGAAAGAAGATGGAGAAAAGACCTTATGTATCATGGGAACTTATTGGAGATTTTATGACTGAGGCATTTGTAAAAGTAGGTGTGCCACTTGACGATGCTAAAATATGTACAGATGTATTATTAGAAAGTGACAGACGAGGTATTGAAAGTCACGGGTGTAATAGGTTTAAACCAATATATATTGATCGAATAAATGCAGGAATTCAAAATCCAGTTACAGAGTTTGAAGTAGTAAAAGAGACTCCGACTACAGCCTTGATTGATGGTCATGATGGAATGGGCATGGTTATATCCTATAAGGCGATGAACATGGCTATTGAAAAAGCAAAAAAATATGGAATGGGCATGGTAGCAGTTAGAAACTCTACACATTATGGCATCGCTGGATATTATAATACTATGGCTACTAAACAAAACATGATTGGAATATCAGGAACCAATGCCAGACCATCCATAGCTCCAACTTTTGGTGTTGAGAATATGCTAGGAACTAATCCTTTATCATTTGGAATTCCCACTGATGAAGATTTTTCCTTTCAATTTGATTGCGCTACTAGTATAATGCAAAGAGGTAAGATAGAGGTATATGCAAGAACAGGAAAAGAAATGCCAAAAGGTACAGTAATAGGTTCGGACGGATCCCAACTTACTGATAGCGCTGATATATTAAAGAAATTAAACACAGGTGAAGCAGCGTTAGCTCCACTTGGTGGCATAGGGGAGGAGCTAGGAGGCTATAAGGGATATGGTTTTGCAACTGTAGTAGAGATATTATCTGCAGCCCTCCAAGCTGGCAGCTACCTTCACATGTTATCAGGGATAGGTAAAAACAATGAAAAGGTGCCCTATCATCTGGGCCATTTCTTCATTGCAATTGATACTGAGGCCTTTGTAGGAGCAGAAAGCTTTAAGAAAACGTCAGGGGATATCCTAAGAGACTTACGAGCTTCAAAGAAGGCGCCAGGAGAAGATAGAATATATACAGCCGGAGAAAAAGAATATTTAGCATATCTAGACCGTAAGGATAAGGGTGTACCTATTGGTGAATCCGTACAAAAGGAATTTATTACAGTGAGAGATAGTTTAGGCCTAGACTTTAGATTTCCATTCGAGTAAATAGAGGGAGTGATATTATGAACTATAATGAGGAGAGCTTGAAACTCCATGAAATGCACAAAGGAAAGATTGAAGTAGTATCAAAGGTTAAGATAGAGACACGGGATGACTTAAGCCTAGCCTATACCCCAGGTGTTGCTGAGCCCTGTAGAAGAATTGCTCAGAATGATGATGATGTCTATAGGTATACTTCAAAAGGGAATATGCTTGCTGTAGTTACTGATGGCTCTGCTGTACTGGGTCTTGGAAATATCGGGCCAAAGGCTGCACTTCCAGTTATGGAAGGTAAGGCCATATTATTTAAAGAGTTTGCAAACGTAGATGCTTTTCCAATATGTATTGATTCGCAAGATGTTGACGTAATAGTTGACACGGTTAAGCTTATTTCGCCAGGTTTTGGTGGAATAAATCTTGAAGACATATCTGCGCCAAGATGCTTTGAGATTGAAGAAAGATTAAAAAAAGAATTAGATATTCCAGTATTTCATGATGATCAGCATGGTACTGCAGTCGTTGTATTATCAGGTGTTATCAATGCCTTAAGGGTTGTAGATAAGAGGATAGAAGATGTTACCGCGGTTATAAATGGAGCAGGTGCGGCTGGTATCGCTATTGCAAAGCTACTTATAAAAGCCGGAATTAAGGATATAATTCTTTGTGATATCAGGGGAATAATAGATAAGGATGATGAAGAATTAGACCCTGTAAGAAGAGATATGGCGAGCTTAACAAACAAGACCAAGAAAAAAGGTTCTCTGTCCGCTGCAATGTCTGGCTCAGACATATTTATTGGTGTCTCGGCACCAAATATTGTTACCAAAGATATGGTAGCAGGCATGAAGGAAGACTCCATAGTGTTTGCAATGGCAAATCCTGAACCAGAGGTTATGCCTGAAGTAGCAAAGGCTGGAGGAGCAAGAGTAGTAGGAACAGGAAGATCGGATTTTCCTAACCAGGTTAATAATGTTTTAGCTTTTCCAGGAATTTTTAGAGGAACAATGGATGTAAGAGCCAAAGAAATAAATGAAGAAATGAAATTAGCAGCAGCATATGCCATAGCCGGATTAATAAATGCTGAGGAATTAAATGATGAAAACATAATTCCCAGTGCCCTAGATAAGAATGTTGCAATTAAGGTTGCAGAAGCTGTCTCAAATGCAGCTAAAAAGTCGGGTGTAGCGAGAATTTAAGCTTATTTATTCTTCTAGAATGGATGCTGTGGATTGAGCTAATACAGTATATAATTTCATATATTTCTTGCATTTCTTATAGTTGTTTATTTCAGATCCGAATATATTATTTTGGATAAATGTAAGTGAAATATAAGATATATTATTTACTTAATGACATAAATAGCTTATACTGAGAGGGTGTAAGAAGGGAAGATGATATGAAAGAATTTATACTTACTGAATTGAAAAAACACCCAATAATTGCAGCTGTAAAAAACGATGAAGAATTAATAGCTTCATTGAAAACCAAGTGTCAGATTGTATTCATACTTTATGGAGACATATGTAATATTGATAAAATATCTGAAAAAATATCTGATTCAGGTAAATTACCTATAGTTCATATCGATCTGATTGGGGGATTATCCAGTTCAGATATAGCAGTTCAATACTTAGTAGAGAATACAAAGGTTGATGGAATAATCAGTACAAAATCGAGTCTATTAAAGAAAGCCCAAGAGGAAGGCCTGATTACTGTACAGAGAGTATTTATGATAGATTCCAAATCCTTAAACAGTATTCAATATCATATCAAGCATGGATATGCCGATTTTCTCGAGATACTCCCGGGAGCATTACCAAAAGCTATAAAAACCATATCCTCTAGTTCGGATATCCCTATTATTGGAGGTGGGTTGGTATCAGACAAAGAAGATGTGAGGGTAATATTAGGAGCAGGAGCTATCGCCGTATCAACTTCAAATATTGACCTATGGAGTTATTAGAATCTAGTACTTAACAGTCTATATAAGGCAAGAGATTAAGAGATGCCGCACAAAACAATGTTAGAAATAACATGTTTTTGTGTGGCTTTTTCTATTAAGAGGAGGAAACAATTTGTTATGTGTTGACAGTTTCTTTTTGTATAGATATAATATGCCTTGAGTATTTATATTTGACATTATAAGAGAAACGGAGACTAGACAGGGTGAAAAAGCAAACTAAAATAAAAACAGCATCAAAAATAGCTTTGTTTGGGGCTTCTATTATCTGGGGGAGCTCCTTTCTTGTGGTTAAAAGCTCTATGGATAGCATGCAGCCACATACTTTGTTGGCAATAAGATTTACAATAGCCAGTATACTTCTTTGTATAATATTTCATAAAAGGTTAAAGAAGATTAATAAGGACTATTTAATAAGTGGAGGTATAATAGGTGTGTTTTTATTTATAGCCTATAGTATACAGACAATCGGTATTACAGATACTACCCCTGGTAAAAACGCCTTTTTGACAGCGGTTTATTGCGTCATAGTTCCTTATTTATATTGGATAGTAGATAAGAAGAAACCTGATAAACATAATATTATCTCCGCGGCTTTATGCTTGACAGGAATAGGGCTTGTATCAATTAATAGTGATTTTAGAATACAATTCGGAGATGCATTTTCATTAATTTGTGGGTTCTTCTATGCAGCTCATATGGTTTCAATATCAAAGCTTTCTAAGGATAGGGACCCTGTCCTATTAACCATTATTCAATTTAGCTATACTGCGATCTTTTCGTGGATTGCTACTCTGATTTTTGAGGATATACCCAAGTCCTTTAGTCCTAATGTCATTGCTGAGCTCTTATATCTAGCCGTATTTGCGACAGCCATAGCTCTACTCTTACAAAACGTTGGACAAAAGCATACGAAACCAGCTCCTGCAGCAATAATCCTAAGCCTAGAAGCTGTCTTTGGAGTTGTCTTTTCAGTAATGTTTTTCAAAGAAGAGATAAGCATAAAGCTCTTCCTTGGATTTCTGCTGATATTTATTGCAATTATTACATCTGAGACAAAATGGTCATTTCTAAGAAAAAATACATAATCTATTAAAAATAAAAAAGACTATAAATATATAATTCCCACTTGACATTAGTATCAAGTGGGTTTATTATTGGCTTAATACATAGTAAATAAGTATGATTACTATGTATTAAAAATTTAATATAATAATATATAAGAAAGAAAGGAAGAAAAACATGGCTAATATAAAACAACAAATAACTGAATTGGTGGGAAATACACCCTTACTTGAGCTAAGAAATTATAATAAGAAACATGAATTAGACAGCAAAATAATAGCAAAGCTAGAGTCCTTTAATCCGGCAGGAAGTATTAAGGATAGAATTGCAAAAAAGATGATAGAGGAAGCATTGAAATCTGGCAAAATAAATAAGGATTCTGTAATTATAGAACCAACAAGCGGTAATACGGGAATTGGACTTGCAAGTGTATGTGCAAGCTATGGTATTAAGCTGATTATTACGATGCCTGATACTATGAGTATTGAAAGACGTAATCTGATGAAGGCTTTAGGTGCTGAATTGATTCTTACAGAAGGTGCTAAGGGGATGAAGGGCGCAATTGAAAAAGCAAATGAGATTCATAAAGTTACAGCTAATAGTTTCATTCCTTCACAGTTTGAAAACCCTGATAACCCTAAGGTTCATTTTGAGACTACAGGTGTAGAAATCTGGAATGACACAGAGGGCAAAGTAGATATATTTGTTTCTGGAATAGGTACAGGAGGAACTATTAGCGGAGCAGGTTCTTATTTAAGGACAAAGAATCCGAAGATTGAAATTATAGCCGTAGAACCTACAGATTCACCTATATTATCTGAGGGAAGATCGGGTTCTCATAAGATTCAGGGAATCGGAGCAGGATTTATTCCGGATACATTGGACACAAAGATATATAATGAGATAATAACTGTTAAAAATGATGATGCCTTTGAAACCGGCAGGGAGATTGCAAAATCAGATGGAGTACTTGTAGGCATATCCTCGGGTGCAGCACTATGGGCAGCCACACAGATCGCAAAACGTCCTGGGAATAAAGGAAAAAATATTGTGGTTATTCTACCTGATACAGGAGAGAGATATTTATCCACAGCATTATTCCTTGAATGATAGGCACACTTACGTATATTATTGCAATAATTGGTTCTTGCTTTTTGCTATAATTGGTTCTTGCTTTTTGCAATAATCGGTTCTCGCTTCGCTTGACTTATAATATCTTTTAATTTATAATTAGTGAGATGTTTTATTTGCATACTATTACAATGAAAGCGTGTGGATAATGATA
>JAQVQL010000153.1 GCA_028701595.1 Herbinix sp. | reverse complement strand
AACCTATTCTAACCTATTTGAATAGCTCTTTATATTGCTATTGAAAAAAGTATTACTTGCAAAAGAAACCCGACAGGAAATAAAACTCTTTATCCTTCCTTGGTTCTATAAAGAACTGATCAAGAAGATTAATTTTATTGTTTTTCAACTCATACCTGCATATGTTACGATCTGTGATATCCATAGAATATAAATAATCATCTTTTATATAAATTTGCCGAGGTTTATTATGTAATTCATGATGTACTAGCTCTCCTGTATTTGTGTTAAGAATACTTATAGAGCTGCCTTCATCCATTACATTATCCACATGTGAAATTATTATATAGTCCTGATATTTCAGCAATTGACTGGGTGATAACTCCGGCAGCTTGATTTCCCTAATTTCTTTTGTTTTTGTATCTAATGCAGTTAAACAATTGTTAGCACTATTACTTTTATAAGGTAAGGTAAAATACAAATTGCCTTCATCAAATAGTACTGAATCAGCCGGACTTTCTCCAAATTCACCTATATCATGAAGTCTAATAACATCCAATGTTTCTATGTCCATCTCAATTAATTCTGATTTCATATCAGTCAAAGAAGAGCCAAATGCATATAAAACATTATTATAGGTAGCAATCTTCCCAATTAAATAATCTGGCCATTCCTTTATAACAGTATCCGATGTCTCTCTATCCGTTCTTGCAACCTTGGTAACAGCATTGATGGTATTTACCACAAAGAAGTATTGGTCTGTAATAGCCAGACTGTTGATACTATGCAGACTTGTATCAAAGGTTCTATAATTTTCGTTCTCTATATCTATTTCCAAAACATCAGAAAGCTCTCTTTCAAGGTCAATACCCCACGGCGTTACATAAACCTTATTCTCATACACCTGCGGAAAACTGAAGGTATCACCCATATAACCCATGTCGATGTATTTTTCATATATCAATTTCCCCGAATTATCATAATAGTAAATAAAGCTCTTATTTACCTGACCTGTCGTATCAATAACGGCAAAGTCATATTCACTAGGGAATGTGTTATCAACCTTATGTACTTTATTATTAAATGAATATTTTATAAATGCCAATATAAAAATAGTTACAATACCACCTAAAATAATGATTCCTTTCTTCTTCATCTTTGCCTGCTTTCTAAAGCTATACCCAATTTGACATTGGGTATAGCTTTTCATTTGCTTTGTTACTTTACGTAAATTGTATAAGTTTTATTGGTGTCTACAATCTCAAGCGGATGAATAGCCGTAGCTATAACAATACTGCCAATTCTAATGTCATAAGCAGATGTATTCATGTCTATACCAAACAAATCTTTAAATGAAGACCATACTAAATGTGAACAATAAAATTTTCCTCTTGTTCCCATGTCATAATAATTAAAATTATAAGGCTTATTCAATTGCTGATAGCAATAATTAGCCGCTTGGGCATCCTGACTGGCAGTTGTTCCGTTCACTGTTACTCCGTAGCAGGTCTCTCTGGTTGTATTCCAATTATTCCTTCCAACTACAACACCTTCCGACACCGATTCCACGACATAAGCAGCTGAATAAATTATGGCGGCATGGCCTAAGGGTATAATACCTTTATATTTGTCTCCCGTAACCAATATAACTCCTTTTCTGGTCGGATATGTACCCGAGGATTTAGTTGATACATCTGATAATGACCTTGCAAGGCTGGTACGAGCTGCGGCCTTATTCTTCATATCCTGCTTAATTACTACGTTCTTGCTTACTTGATCCCACTTCTTTTCAATAGCTTCAGTATCAAACACCTTGTTTGCGTCCGTAATTGATTGCAGCTCTGCAATTTTATTGGCCTGGGTTTCGGCTTGAGCCTTAACACTTCCTACTCCAAATACCATTGTAAAAACTAGCATACTCACAATAACTTTTTTAATTTTCATAATGATTGTCCCCTTTAAATTTATTTTATAATATGCATATTATTAATAATAATTTTATTACAGTATTTGCCATGTGTCAATCATAAAATGTTAATTTTTGTTAACTTATGTTAGCTGTGCCCTGTAAGTCATAGTAGTGGTGGTATTCATGTGTGTTTTTACTATAGGCTTATTATAGGACGAACTTTTCTATTCAATAAAAAACATGATTTAAAGGGCTTGATGTAACCCTATAAATCATGTCTGCATACTTGCTTAATATTCAGTTCTAAAGACAATTAGTAAAGAGCCTATTCCTGAACCAAAACCTTTTATATGTGTCTTAGTTACAACTCAACTCTACCTTCAAAGGCTCGAAGTAGCGTTACCTCATCAATATATTCAAGGTCACCGCCCACCGGAATTCCACTGGCGATTCTGCTAACCTTAATGCCTGCGGGCTTAATCAGCTTGCTTAGATACATTGCTGTGGCCTCTCCCTCAAGGCTTGAGTTTGTTGCTATTATAACCTCATCCACATCCTGTTGAAGTCGTGTCATAAGTTCCTTAAGCTTTATATCTGCAGGTCCAATTCCAAGCATTGGTGATATGGCTCCATGAAGCACATGATATACACCTTCAAATTTTCCTGTCTTTTCATATGCCGCAAGATCTCTTGGATTTTCCACCACCATTATCTGCCCCTTGTCTCTTCTTGGGGATGAGCAGATGGGACATAGCTCCTTATCGGTTAAAGTAAGACAATCCTTACAATAGCGGACATTCTTCTTAGCCTCTACGATAGAGTTTGATAATACCGACACCTGGTCCTCTGGCATATTTATGATATGAAAAGCAAGCCTCTGTGCAGTCTTTGCTCCAATACCCGGAAGCCTTGATAGCTCTTCTATTAACTTACTGATTTGACTGCTATAGTAATCCATTAGAAGGGGAATCCTCCCAATCCGCCTAATCCGCCTGTAATATCTCCCATTACCTGAGAGCTTTCCTCTTCCATTAATCTTAAGGCTTCATTGGTAGCTGCTACGATAAGATCCTCTAGCATCTCAACATCATCAGGATCAACCACTTCCTGAGCAATCTTAACTGATGCTACCTCTTTCTTTCCTGTAACAGTAACCTTTACTGCACCACCACCTGCACTGGCCTCCCAGACCTTATCCTCTAGCTCCTTGGTCTTTTCCTCCATTTGCTTCTGCATACGCTGTGCCTGTTTCATCAAATTATTCATATTTCCGGGTATTCCTCCACCGGGAAATCCACCTTTTCTTGCCATATTAATAAGCTCCTTTCATTCTCTAGAGTAGTATTACTCATATTGGATGGGTGCCTTGACTACCTTTGTAAGGTCAAAAACATCCCTCATGTTTTCTTTATCATTATCTATACATCTTACATTAATCTGTACTGACTTTTGAAGCATTTTAGAAATTGTCTCATTTATAACTTTTCTGTTCTTCTCACTACTTACAAGCTCCTTATCAAAGTCATTTGCCACCACAATCATAGGTCCCATATTGCCGTCTATGCTCAGGGTAGCACCACTAATCGCCGAACCCAGAGCAGGGGCTCTCTTTGTGACTTGCACCATGATATTATTCCAGATGCTTGCTATTTTTTTCAGATCCTCAGGCAATGCATCCGGTAATATCTCTTGCTTTGTAATCGGCTCGGGCTCATCCTCGGATTGTTTGCTCTTCTTATTATCTGATTTTACCACTATGCCCTTCTCAAGCTTATCTTCTATTATTCTAAGGCGATTAATTATCGAGTCATAATTTCTCTCCATCTGAGGCTTGCATAGCTTTATTAATGCCATCTCTAGCAAGACTCTTTTTCTTGGAGCATAGCGAATCTGGTTGGACAGCTCTGAGAATATCCTAATATACCTCATAATTATGTCCTCATCCATGGACTCTGCTTCTTTCTTTAGTAGCTCCAAATTCTCCGTGGCTATATCTATGATAATATCATTTACATTCTCGGTAGTCTTTACAAGAAGTAGGTTTCTAAGATACCAGATAAAATCAATTACAAATTGCGATAGCTCCCGGCCTCCAGTTTCCACTTCATCCAGTATCCTTATGCATCTCAATACATCTTGATTACTAACTGCTTCTAAAAGCTGTGAGAACACCTTAGTATCCACAGTTCCTAGCACATCAAGGACATTGTCATAGGTTAGGGTCTGATCAAGATAAAATGAAATACATTGATCAAGAAGACTTAGGGCATCTCTTAGGGAACCGTCAGCCATTCTTGCAATATATCTGATTGCCTTATCCTCTACATCAAGCTTTTCCTCATCCATAAGCTCGCGAAGACGGTCTGCTATAATGTCTATGGTTATTCTCTTAAAATCGTATCTCTGACACCTCGATAATATGGTGACAGGGATTTTGTGAACCTCTGTAGTAGCCAGTATAAATATAACATAAGAAGGAGGCTCCTCTATGGTTTTTAGCAGAGCATTGAATGCCCCGGTTGAAAGCATATGAACCTCGTCAATAATATATACCTTATATTTACCCTCAGTGGGCGAATACCTGACTTCTTCCACAATCTCTCTAACATTCTCAACACCGTTATTGGAGGCGGCATCTATCTCAATCACATTCATGGAGGTGGCAGACATAATCCCCTTGCACATGCTACACTCATTACAGGGATTTCCCTCATTGGGATTCTCACAGTTTACAGTCTTAGCTAAGAGCTTTGCAACAGAGGTCTTACCTGTTCCCCTGGTACCTGTAAATAGATAAGCATGTCCAATCCTGCCTGACTTTATTTGATTTCTAAGTGTTGTAACTATATGATCCTGACCTTTTACTTCCGTAAAATTATTAGGTCTAAACTTCCGATAAAGAGCCATATACGACATACATAGCTTCCTTTCTATAGGTGAATCTTTAGTGGACTCATCTCATACTGTCTCATTATAACATTGTGATATCCTAAAATCAATTACTTGTCTTCTTCTCGAAATGCTGATAATCCTTACTGTTCTTCCATTCCCCTCCCCAGGTAAAGCCCCTACTTACAAATGCTTTATAGCAGGGATCATCCTTTCTTATGTAATACTCATTGTCCTTGTCACGGTCCACATACTCTGCTCCATTTTCCGGAAGGACCTCCTGCTTACCGTCTACTGTTCTTACATATGGATTATATAAGGGATTAATGTCAATAGCCCGTCCGTCACTGTGAACGGAGCGTCTAGTGGTTCCCTCTATGAACCTATAATTAAAGGCTGAGGAATTGTTATCGGCCATAGATTTTAAATCATCGGCATCATAGTCATCTATGAGTAGTATTTTCTCGATAGGATACTCTATATCATAAAGCTCTTTAAAAATCTCTATAGTATCATCTGCTATAGCTTTATTAACAATCATTTCTCCTACATGGGTTAATCCATCAAAGCCCATATGAAGTAGACGGATATATCTAAGATCACTGTAAGGGATATCGGTATCTTCTTTATAGGACTTCCCTGTAATACGCTCAATTAGCCTCTGGTCAAGCTCTTCTATAGAGAATAGAGAATCCAGAATCTCCCTGCTATATTCGGCAGTGTTAATTATGCTACCGACTGTAAAATCCATGCTATTATATGCCAGAGCTTTCTCTTGATTGGCTTCGCTAACAGAAGGATTATTATTCATATGTTCTTCTTCATTTATAATAAGATTATTATCCACATGCTCTTCTTCATTTATAATCATGTTAACATCCTCATTTAATAGGTCTTCTTCATCAATATTCATAATATAATCCTGGGTGATTAATTCATCTGTGGTCTCTATACTTCTATTTGAACAACCGGGCGCAAGAACACAAAAGAGGAGAATCCCATATAATATTAAGCTTCTCCTTCTCATATTAATCCTCCTCAATTACATGAATCTCAAGATATTC
>JAQVQL010000152.1 GCA_028701595.1 Herbinix sp. | reverse complement strand
AAAGATATTAGAGCGAATAATATTTCAATTTCATATGAAAAGGCCATCAATTTGATAGATGACTTTAAGAAAATTGATTGTGAATCAGTATGGATTCCTATGATGAAACATCATATAGTAATGTACATCGACCAATTGCAAAATGTGATACTTTTTCTTCTCTATATGATTTTATAAAGGATTTTGTTAAATTAAAAAATAAAGATACCAGAATAATATTGTCTTATATATTGGATGAAGACAGTATAGACGGAGTGGCAGAATTTGCTGAGATAGCTAAAAAGCTCAAAGTAGATGGAATTGATATAAAGACAGAACATAGCCAATCTTACTCACAGAAAAAAAATCTTATATTAAAGGCCAAGAAAATCCTAGCGTATACTACTAACAGTAATAATAATATAGGATTTGATCAAGTTAAAAGGAGACGTAAATTTATTAATAAGTTATGGGTTGGGCTTTGCTATCAATGTATAATTGAGGCTGATGGTTTCGTATATCCCTGCTGCCATACTATAGAAGAAAAATATATTATAGGGAACATCAACAAAGAAAGCTTTGAAAGTATTTGGAATGGAAGTAATCATAGTAAAATGATTGAAAAATTTTATAATCAACATATCAGCTGTCCAACATGTTCGGATTCGTCAAATGCACAACTAGTCTATAGAGCTTTAGATGATATCTGTTGATTTATAATACTATTTATTACGGATTTTTATCAAAAAAGAGGAGGTGAAAATATGGGAATGCATGCAATGAAAGCAAAGAGTCTTGCTGAATTAGAGAAAAAGGTTAATTCATCTAAGAAAGTAGTTAAGAAATCAAATAAAGCCAAGTAATAAATGGAAATTTGAGCAAAGGATAATTCGTAATAATTTTAGTAATGAAAACGGTTATTGATTATCAATAACCGTTTTCATAAAATTTATATTTTTTGAAAGAGGATGAGGTATGTTTCTTAAATATTTACAAGATGATTATATGATATGTGATTTTCAATTAGTATATGAAACGGATAGCAAACTTCATATTGATTTTTATGCTTATGGCTTATTAAAAGAACCGGCTGTATTGGATGTTGATTCAAACTATACCCTAGTATCATATGGAATGGTTAAAATAGATAGCAATGAATATGTTAGAATTAACAATAGGATTAATACTATAAAAAATGAAATTCCTATATTGTTTAGTAAGTTATATGAAATGAGAAATTCAATGTATAGACTTATACAAGCAAATAAGGTTGCCGAAGATGCTATAGAAAACGGGCAATATGACATATCTTTTATGAAAAAATGTTTTGAAGCAATAACAGATGTAATGGCTTATAGAAGGCTTGCAGACGAAGCAGGCGAATACTATTCAGAAAAAATTACCAATAAAAGACTTTCACAAATAGGTATTCCCTCGTATTTGAATATCCTAGAAAAAAACAAAAACAATATTGAAAGTTTAAGTGATGCCTCATTATTTGTAAAAGAATACGGATACCTAAATTCATTTAATATTAAGGCAAATATGGGTGAGAATATAAATAACATAAAAATAAAAAAAGATGCTTCTGAAAATATACAGGTTTTAAAATTAGATTATGACGATAGTGGCTGTGTAAACATTAAAGAACGTCTCGTATACGGTTTATCATGGTTTAGTGAATTGAGGCATATTTATCAATTACGCACTCTTCGTAATTTTAGATGGTATTTTGAAAACAAAAATTTGGATGTGCATTTAACAGGCGCTAGGGAGCTATTTAAAATATGATAAAAAAGATAAATGATATAAGAGAAGAAGATAGTAATGTGATTGGAGTTAAAGCATATAACTGCAACATTATGTCAAAAAACGACATTAATACAGTAGACGGTTTTGTAATTTATGGTAGATTTTCTAATAATGATTTAAAAATCGCATTAAGCTATTTAGATGATGATAAATTGTACGCAGTACGATCATCTATGGTTGGAGAAGACGGCATATCACTGAGTAGTGCAGGAAAGTACTTAACAATACTTTCGGTAAATAAACAAGATTTTGGCGACGCTGTAGCCAAAATATATAATCAGGCTGGTAAAGGTATTAAAAAGGCTGTGCTCGTACAGGAGATAATCGATTCAGAAGTATCTGGCGTTATTTTTACTAAAAATCCAGTCACGGGTAGTGGAATATTAATTAACGCTGCCTATGGATCTGGCGAAAACATAGCTTCTGGAAATGTTATTCCAGATGAATTTGAAGTCATTGATGGGATTATCACGAGTGGCTCACAAACCAAGCATGCAGTATTTTCTTATGGATATAGCAAAACACCTGGTGAGAATATTCTACTCAATAATAGAAGAGCCCGAGTGGTAATACATCATAATGGAAGAACATTATACAGTTTACACTTTATGGATACGAGAAAACCTGTCCTCACTAAAAACCAAATTAAGAAATTAGTAGAGGAAGCAAATAAGATTAAAAAAATATTTATGGTAGATCAAGATATTGAATTTGCATATTCGAATAAGAAATTCTATTTTTTACAGACTCGTCCTATTACATCAGTAGTTAAACAAATAGAATCCACCGAGAAAGTAAAGGGAACTATAATAAAGGGACAAAGAGTATCTTCTGGGACCTATATAGGAAAAGCTATAATAGTTAATAATAAATTCAAAGAAAAAAATGTAAATAATTCTGTTTTAGTAATGAATGAATTTTATCCGGAGATAATATATAAATTGCATAAATTTGGTGCAATAGTTACTGCAAAAGGCGGAAAACTATCACATGCGGTATTCAATAATGTTCAAAGAATATCTAGTTAAAAATAAATTTTTTATAATATATTTTTATTATCAAGGAATTGATTATGAGTATTTGCAAAAATACTTTAAAGAAATTTTTACGATCAAATACATAGAAAGTTTACCACCTAATAAATGGTTGCGAATCATAAATATGGTAAAAACTGAAGCAAAGCTAAAAAAAGAAAGTTCAACATCAGTTATAAATGATATTATTTCAAATGCTACTTTAGGTCCTGGTATAACCATAGATGATGAAGCGATTTCCAAATTATCTTACATAAAAGAATATGATGCGAAGGACATTGTTATAAAAGCACTATTTAGAGTTGGAGGTATATAAATGATTGATATTGTACGCTTATATAAGTCATATAAGAATTCCGAAGATATTCTTAAAAACATAAATTTAACTATTAATGATAATGAAGTTACTGCATTATTAGGACATAATGGTTCCGGTAAATCCACGCTAATAAAGTGCATGGTTGGAGTTTTAAAGCCTACACAGGGATCTGCTTACATCGAAGGAAAAGATATTTTTGATAACAGAAAAAAATTACTTAAGTATATAGGAGTGGTTTTCAATCAAAAGCCCTCCTTTATTGTGGATTTGACCATATCTGATAATCTACTATTCTTTAAGTCTATATACAATATTAATGATGAAGATTTTAATAAAGCACTAGAACTTATAAATACTTATATAAATATAGAAAATCTATTAGACAAGCCATATAGAAAACTCAGTTTTGGAGAACGTGTAAAATGTGAAATTACATCAGTCCTTTTGCATTCTCCCAAATACATATTTTTAGATGAGCCTACTATAGGTTTAGATTATAACGCAAAAAAAGGATTATACCTTCTCTTAGATCATTATAAAAAGGAAAATCATTCTACAATACTAATAACTACTCATGAAGTAGATTATATCGAAGGCATTTGTAATAGAGCAATAATATTGAGCAAGGGTGAAGTAAAATATGATGGAAGAGTTGAAACGGTATGCAATTCATTAAACCATAGAGCAACAATTAATATAGAATTTGCACAAATCATAGATGAGGAAAAAGCAAAAAAAATAATTCAAGGAGCATCAGCATTTAATAAAGATGAGCAGACAATAACATTCACATGTTTTCATACTGAAGAAAAAGATCGATTACTTTCAGATCTTATAAAGGCATTTTCAATATCTTCAATTAATACTACATCAGCTTCGCTCCGGGAGGTGTTTGAAGATGTTCTTAAAGAAATCGTGGAATCTAAATAAACTATTCATTTGTTTCAACATAAGTAGATTTAAAATGTTTAAAGTAGATTCAATTTTAAATATATTCAGCAGCTTGACATTCTTTGTAGCGAATATATTTTTTTGGTTTATCATGACTGAAACTGGATTGTTTATAAAAGGATGGAGTTTCAATGAAACATTAGTGTTTATCGCATACTCAGAATTATTCTTTGGATTAGACAGTGCAATTTTCTCTATGTCATCCCGATTTTGGTACATAATCTATTCAGGTAACTTAGATACGTTACTTACAAGACCATTGGATCCTAGAATCAGATTGATAATACTAAACACTAATTATCTCGAAATAGTAACTACAGCGCTTTCATTCCTAATGATAATAATTGTATCTGGTGTAAAAATAAACTTTTTTTTATTGATTGCTGGAATTGCCATAGTGATTATAGCAAATATTGTTCTTGCTCTAATAAGGTTTATCATGAGTTACTCGGCTTTTTGGGTAGGAAGAATGGATGCTGTCTCTGAGCTTTCGGATTGTTTAACCTGGTTTAATAAATATCCTCTGGTAATAATGCCAACATTACTAAAAATAGTTTTTGCAACTATATTGCCATTTTATTTTTTTAGTACATTTTCAGCTGAACTAGTATTAGTTAAATTAACATACAGTAAAGCTATTGTTTTCGTAATAGGATTGATATTTAATCTTATTATATGGATGATTATTAATAAAATAATTTGGAAGAAGGGTATAGCTCGATATGAAAGCCTTAATGGATAAATATTTAGTATTGATAAAGATATATTTTAAAGCATATAAGAAATACCCAGCAGGTATATTTCTTAAGCTCATTTATATTCCGGTACAGATGTTAATGTATATTTTTTTATGGTTGTATATTTCAAAAGTAAATGATGTTGATT
Source organism: Herbinix sp. (assembly GCA_028701595.1). Classification (GTDB taxonomy): domain Bacteria; phylum Bacillota; class Clostridia; order Lachnospirales; family Lachnospiraceae; genus Mobilitalea. The sequence continues at coordinate 870 of JAQVQL010000152.1, read as the reverse complement.
TAAAGTATATAATTTCTTATTATTTGTTAACAAATCTATTAATATATGCATACCCATTTCTGCATATATCAAATGATATTATGAAAGATGTAATAGAAGGCGGTTTAACAAATTATCTTGTAAGACCAGTTAATTACATTCATCATGTTTTTGCCAAATATATAGCATGGATGTTTATATATGCAATAATATTTATACCATGTATTATTTTTATTTATATATTTAATGATGTATCATTAGTTCAAATAATTAATTTCATCTGTTTTGCAGTAGTAGGCTCTATGATTGAATTTATGGTTTGGTATATAGTTGGTTTAACATCTTTCTTTATTGAACGAATTAAAGGCGTTATTACTACGATATATGCAATACGTTTATTTGTATCCGGTAGTATTATCCCTTTATCGTTCCTTCCAAGGATATTTCATAATGCAACATATTTTTTCCCTTTTAGATTCTATATTTATGAGCCAGTAAATACATTATTGTCAAATATGTCCCTTAAAAATATTCATATAAATCTTATGATGGCTTTTATATGGTTAATATCACTCATAATATTATCTTCAATACTATGGAAGTTAGGTCTTAAGAGGGTACAAAGTAATATGTCATAACTAATATGCAAGGCAGTGATAAACAAAGCTACCTACTAATATAATTACAAGATAATAATCGTCTTATTTAAGCTCTACATCTAATTAATCACAGATAAAATGATAGTATCTGAGAGAGATGCTATATGAGTATCCCTATTCTGAGCGGGTATGTGAAGTAGCAACACTAGTACAGGAACATCATTCAAATTTGCAGTTTACAATTATTGATGCAACTTAATGAGTTTGTAAACCTGAGTGACTATCATGAATA
>JAQVQL010000151.1 GCA_028701595.1 Herbinix sp. | reverse complement strand
TCCAATCACTTTTAATAAACCGTAAAATTTCATATCAGTTACAATTGATATTTGATATATATTATTAATCAATAAATATCCAACAAATATTATGGCTAAAATACCCATTATTTCAAAAAGAACTAGTCTAATATCTCTATTAAATGCATTGTTCATATATGCCCAATTTATATTGAAATCTAAATAGTCCAGTCCTGCTCTTTTTAGAAGTTCTCTTGTATCTCTTTCGATATTTTTGCTATTATCAAACATTAGATAAGCAAAGACAGTACTAGAAGCATATATATTACTAATTCCACTATTTAAATATTCACTTTTACTACTAACGAACTCATCTGACACATGTATTAAGCTTAACTCAGACATTTCATTAACATTCCAATAACCTGATATTATAAACTTTTCCTTAAACTCTGTACCTTTGATAGAATACTCTAATATAACTTCCTTTCCTAATTCCGGTATTAAACCTAACAACTCTATTAGCTTTGTATCCATCGCAATCTCATTTTCTTTTTCTGGAGCCTTTCCTGTTGTTGGTTCAGTATATATCAGATTTCTTGCTTCTTTATTTGTGTTAACTAAAACACAATTTCTTGATGTGAATTCCTTGTTCAATACATTATCTGATATAATTTTTTCATATCCCATAGTATCATAGAAATCACTTTGCCGAGCAATTTTATTATAGCTTTCATCATCAATATAAGTAATAACAGAATGTGATTTATTATTGGTCTGCTTGAATGTTGATTCCTGAAACACATCATATACAGTAACAAACATTGTTGTAATCACTGTAAATAAAACAGAAGTAAGAATAATTGCAATTAATACAAATATGTTACGAGTAGATAATATGTGCCTACTAGACATTTTAAATAGTGCTTTAAGCTTGTTCTTCATAAATAGCACCGTCCTCTATACAAATTATTCTATCTGTCATCTTTGCCAGTTCATCATTATGAGTTATCATGATAACACTCTGATTATATTTTTTACTTGCTATTTTTAGTAATTTCATTACTTCTATACTACTTTTTTTATCTAAGTTACCTGTTGGTTCATCTGCTAAAATAATTGCAGGTTGTGTTGCTAGAGCACGAGCTATTGCTACTCTCTGTTGTTGTCCTCCTGATAATTCATTTGGAGAGTTATCTAATTTCTTATCTAAACCTAAATCAGATACAATCTGATAAATAAACTCTTTATCAGGGTTTCTCCCCTCTAATTCTATTGTCAATACAATATTTTCATACACTGTTAGTTGTTGTATCAAATTAAAACTTTGAAATATAAAACCAATATTTTTCCTTCTAAATAATGTTAATTCATTATCACTTAATGCTCCTAATACAGTATTATTAATTATAACTTCCCCTTTATCTGGGTAATCTAACCCGCCAACAATATGTAATAAAGTTGATTTTCCACTTCCCGAACTTCCTACTATGGCAATAAATTCTCCCCTATTAAGACTAAAAGATATATTATCTACTGCACGTACAGCACAATCACCTTGTCCATATACTTTTGTTATATTATTTACTTCAAGTATCTTCATATGTACCTCCAATTAATAAAATTAATCCACTATTTCCTCTCGTATATAACTTGTTGTTGAAATTATCTTTTTACTTAAATTATACCTACAATTAATCAAATTACATTCAACTAAGTTTGGTTTTAATAGGTTGCCTCGAGTTACATAATTAATAAATAAACAACGATACGAAATACAACAATCTTTTAATGCACACTCATCACATTCATGGATCAGTGATTTCAATTTTTTTTGTATTTCAAATAATTTTTCTAACTCTATTCCTTTACTACTGTTTCCCATTATATATTCTTCTTTACCTATTAAAAAAGAGCATGGATAAAAATTCCCTTCAGGATCAACACTATAATAGTTTAATCCTGAATTACATTTACTTAAACAGAAAAATTCACTACTTACAAAAGGTATATGTAAACTGTTGGCTATTTCAAATTTTTTAATTTCTAGCATCTGATTTTCCAACTTCTCAAAATCTTCATTTGACCAATCCTCTGAGAAAATGTTTGGATGTGGGACAACATACTTAAAGCCTTTTTCTATAAAGTAAATAACGTTTTCTGCCAAATCATCTATGTTCTCCTTATCAAATGTCATTCTAATTCTAGTTTTTGGATTCTTTTTTAATAACTTCATAGCATTATTCATAAGAAAATCAAATGTATACTTATCACTATTCGTTTTTCTGTTGTAAGTTTGTGTCTTCTCATTGCCATCTAAACTAATACTTAAATTAAAATCACACTTAGAAGCTAAGAAATCTATCATATCGTCATTTAGCAAACTTCCATTTGTAGTAATTCCAAAAGATATACTATTTGAAAGCTCATTTTCTAGTACTTCTATTATATATTTAATTATTGGAAAGTTAATAGTAGGTTCACCACCATGGAAATTAACAATCAATTTTTGTTCTAATTTTATCGAGTTTTTTATGTAATCATATTTATCTATAACAGTCGCACAACATTTGTTCCATGGAACTTCCTGAATGGGATTAATAATAACACCGCTATTACTCAAAATAATAAAAGCATTACAAACCGCCTCTTCGCTTCCCATCTCAAAAACATTAAAGGTCATAGTTTCCCATTTCATTTTGTGGACTATGTTTATGTCACAAGGATTGGTCGCTTCAGCTAATGCTAAAAATCCTTCACCATTTACAGATAATTCACAGTGTGCATAAGCAGTTTTATCATCATTTTTCACTTCAAATGTAATTTCTGCACCAAAAGCTTTGCAATACATTGCTGCCGCTTCAAAACTATTTTTCACATAAACTTGAGTATAATTTTTCATGTTTCCCCTCCCAATAACCTCATTACTCACTTTTCTCCGACAATAGCTCCAGAGGCTCACACTTCAGATTATTAGTCACTACAACAAAGGATAACATTACAGCAAGCATTACAATAACTCCTCCTGTTGCCATCGATAGAGCTATATTAGGCTTGGCAGATTCCAGTTCCCCTTCTTCTTCAGTGGAATTATTTACAGAGCCATTCGTATAGGTTGTGTCGTAGTAATTATTTCCGCTTAATACATTTGCTGCCTTGTCTGTCAGGAAGAAACCCGCTAAGCTTCCTATGATACTTCCAACTAAAGCAATTAATAGGATACCATGCATCATCGAACGGGTACAGCTCCATTTGCTCATGCCCAGCGAACGTTCTACTGCGGTGCGTTTCTTTTGCTTTGAGATAAACATATTGCAGAAGAAAATCAGGATCAGTACCGTGGCTACCAGACCTGCTAATAATAAGAATAAGGACATTCCTTTGATATGATCAAGTCCTGCTTTTAGTTCAGTGTAGCCTTTATCATAGAATTTGATTTCTAGTTCATCGATGCCCAGCTTCTGGAATTTCTCCATATACTCTTCTATTGATCCGTTCGGAATTTGAAAGGAAGTAGTGTAGCCCATCATTGGGCCATATGCAATGATATTATCCTTATCACTGGCTTCAATAGATTTGCTAGGGATAATAATTTCGTGCTCTGCCAAACGATAACCGCTTGAGTTTCCACCGCCTATAGTCAGATATATCCCTGCGATTGTATACTCCGCTTCATAGAATACAGGATAAGCCTCTCCCTGAGCATTCAGCATATTGAAGCCCGCCCATATCTCACCGGAGCCAAAGGCTCGTCCTGCAGAAGACCGATAATTGGCATAATACAGCGGTAAGGTGAGCTTATCTCCTACTTTACGATTATTATACCGTGCAAAGCTGCTAGGTACCAGACACACCTTATCACCATTTGCATATTCCTCTTTGCTGATGTCCTCACCCTGATCGACATAGGTTGTTCCGTTATAGAAGGGTATTATCAGTTTTGTACTGTTCGTTGCGGTTACGGGGACCGTAGCGTAGGGCCACTCATAACCTTCAGCTAAATTAAGCCAGCGCTTACCGTGCTCTGTCTCGTAGAAGCCCTCCGTAACTTCCTCATAGAAAATGTCCCGTGTTTCATCTGGAAGCAGCTCTCCCTCCTGGGAATATTGATAGGATCCGATCGCACCTGCAGGAGTATATATAGTACTGCCTTCAATGCCAGTCCCAGTATAGCTTTCCCCCATGGCCATGATATAAGTTTTTCCTGCGTATAATTTGTCAGGATTCATATTGTACCTGTCACAGAACCAGAAAGTAGGTACATTGATTGGGTATCTGGAATAGATCTGTTTTCCTACATTGATTTTTACTGCATGGTCAGGGATACAATCCTCGTCAACTGTAAACTCAATAATAACGTTACCCGTAGACCAAAATGCATTCGGAGGAAGAAATTTATAGCCAGGGAGATACGCTCCGTAAAAAGGCCTTTTCACCGGTTGAAATATGTAGTCAGCGCCTTCAAAATCCAGTACGCTTACAGATAAGGGATCATTGTATTTTGAAACATAATAAGATTTTTGGGATTTGTCAATCGAATCCCAGCTTTCAACTTTATTTAATACAGTCTTTTTCTGCTCGACGATACCGATTGTAGTAAATACCTCTTCAAAGGCTTTCATATTGGCAATACTTATTCGCCATAAATTGCTGCCCAGGGTAGACAATATAGACGCAAGGGTAATCAGCAGGAAGAATAATATTGTCTTAACAGGGGTTCGCATGATTTGCTTGATACTGTTACGAATTAACATGGGCTTCCTCCTAATCGATCAGCTTCCCGTCCCTCATTCTAAGAACATAATCAGCTTCTGCTGCTACCTCCGGGTTATGGGTAATCACAATCACCGCATAATCCATGGTATGAGCTGTCTCCTTCAGAAGCCGGACAATATTTTTTTCATTCTCAGTATCCAGATTCCCCGTAGGCTCGTCTGCAAGAAGGATGCTGCCTCCTGCGGCTAAGGCTCGAGCAATTGCTACCCTTTGTTGCTCACCACCGCTCATCATCTGTGGATATTGGTGTAGTACCTGTGTGCGCAAGCCAACCCGTTCCATTAATTCAGCAGCTTTAAGCTTAGCCTCATTTCTTTTAATACCTTTCAGCTCCATGGGAAACATAATATTTTCCTGGGCGGTCAGAAGTGAAAACAGATTAAAAGACTGATAAACTACAGACGCTTTCTCTCTGCGATATAGATCTCGATTAATCTCGGCCATATCCTCTCCACTTACATAGACCTTTCCCTTCGTTGGCAGGTCTAGCCCAGCCAGCAAGGATAGAAAGGTGCTCTTACCAGAACCCGATTCACCGACAATTGCATACAAATGTCCTATTTCAAACGAATAGGATATACCTCTGACCGCATCGATTGTCTGATATTTTGTTTGATAGGAATAATAAACCTCTTCCGCTCTTAACTGTTCCATTATTATATCCCTGCCTTAATCTTTCTGTGCCAAGGCCTTCATTACGCTGATTCTGCCAAGTTGATAGAGCGCTGCAGTAGTTCCGCAGATATAACAGACCATAAATAATAAGAAGGTATAGAACTGCATTATGCCCATCAGTCCAGTTAGAAGGGCGGAAAGTATCATACCAAGGATTCCACCTGTCAGCTCGACCATAATGCTCTCCGTAAATAATGTGAAGAAACAACTCTGGCTGCTTACTCCCAGGGACCGCATCGTGGCATACTGTCCACGGCGATTCTGGATAAGCAGGTAGGAGGTGATATACCCTACGAATATTACTATGATAAATATAAATGGCAGAAAACCAGTTAATAGGCTGATATTATCCTGTAATCTGGAGGCCGAGAGTAAAAAGGTCTCATCATTTACTGCTAATGCATTACCGGCAAATAAATAATCACTCATGGGATTAATCTCCATCATGTGCAATTCATC
>JAQVQL010000011.1:6852-23116 GCA_028701595.1 Herbinix sp. | reverse complement strand
GCCACAGCATAAAGTTTAGTGTTACCGCCTTCATCCATGACTTCTTGTAATCACTACTCAAGTCATTAAATATTCGAATATTCTCATCTTCTCTTGTAAAGCTTTGGGTTACTCTTATGCCATTAATGCTTTCGGCAATATATGCATTAAGATTAGAGGTTTTGTTGCTTAGCCTTTGCCAGGAAACTCTCTGCCTCTTCTTTATCATAAATATAAGGATCATCAGTAAAGGAAGCCCCATTAAGCATATAATACTAAGCCTGACATTAATAGATAGCATAAAGGCAACGATAAAGATCAGGCTAAAGAGGTCTGTTATAGTATTTACGATACCATTTGATAGAAGGTCACTTAGGGAATTCACATAGTTAACAACCCTCACCTGAATCTTTCCATGGGGTTTGTCATCATAATATGAAAATGGCAGCTCCTGAAGATGCTCAAAGATGTCACTTCTAATCGTGTGAATCATATTCTGTCCAAGCCTTGAAGTAACGGATATCTTCATCCGAAGTATGACAGATATAATTAAGTAAATCACTAATAAGGCAAGACTTATAAATACAATACCCTTGATATCACCGTTAGGTATGTATATATCAAGAATAGCCATCAATATTCTTGGTGTCAGCATCCCTAGAGCTGAGGAAATAGTCATAAGAAATATAACCATAACCATATCTCTTCGGTAGGGCTTAATGTATTTTGCCAACCGTCTTAGATGGGAGATATTAAACTCTGTTTGCAATGTCTCGTCAATGTCGTATTTATTCCTAGCCAAGTCTATTCCCCCATTTCCTTATGTAATAATGTATATTGATCAAAATCACCGTATTGGTGATGGAATACTCTATGATAATAGCCCCTCCTGTTAATCAAGCTGTCATGATTACCAGATTCTACAATCTTACTATCCTCTACTACCAGAATAAGATCCGCGTCCTTAATGGATGAAATTCTATGGGCGATAATGAATACAGTATGCTTTCCGGTAGTCTTAGTAAGCTCCTCCTGAATAAGAGTCTCTGTCTCCATATCTACAGCAGATGTAGTATCATCTAGAACAATAATTGGAGGATTCTTAAGTAAAGCCCTCGCAAGGGAAATTCTTTGCTTTTGACCTCCCGATAGACCGACTCCCCTCTCTCCTATTATGGTGTCATATCCGTCAGGCATCTGAAGTATAAAATCGTGTGCATTGGCTACCTTAGCGGCAGCAACCACCTCTTCCATACTGCAATCAGGCCTTCCGAAGGCAATATTTCCTTCAATGGTATCCGAGAACAGAAAGACATCCTGCATAGCCAGTCCAATATTATCGCGAAGAGAATGCAGCTCGATATTTTTTACATTTATCCCATCCAGTGTAATCTCACCGGAGGTAACATCATAAAATCTACATAAAAGATTCATAAGGGTAGTCTTTCCCGAGCCGGTCGAGCCTATAATGCCTATGGTCTGTCCTGCATTAACCCTAAAACTAATATCCTTAAGTATCCTCTCTTCTCCTATATTATAACTGACCTTATTGAATTCAATATTACCATTAAAGCGTGTTCGTTTAATTGCTTCGTCAGAATTTGTAATAGTGGGCTCAACACTGATAGTGGAATACACCTTCTCAGCGGATGTAACAAATCTCTGATAATCATTGGCTAGCCACCCTGCTTGACGAAGGGGAAGGTTAAGCATCCATAGGTAACCGCTGACGGTTACAAGCTTACCAAGAGACATAGCACCTGACACCACCATAATACCTCCTACAAGGTATAGGATGACTGTAAGTGCGTTGGCCAAGAATTCAAACACAGGCACATACTTCCTCCAAATCTTCGCCGCATTGAGTTCTGCGTCCCTATAGCCATCGTTCTCCTGGCTGAACTTGACAATTTCATAGTCCTCCTTGGCAAATGCCTTAACAACTCGGTTGCCGCTGACATTTTCCTGGACAAAGGTATTAAGACTCGAGAAATGCTGCCTAATATTATGAAATGCAGGTTTTACCGATATCAACTGCTTATATGTCACATAGATAGTTAAGGGCATTACGGCTATCATACATAGAGCTAGTCTATATTCGACTGTGAATATCATCACAAGTGCTATTGTAAATAATAAAATATTCTCATAAACCGAATATATAACAAAGGCGACAAAATGTCTGATGGCTTCCATATCTCCTGTCTGTCTGGACATCAAATCACCAGTACGATTGGTATTGTAAAAGTTAAGATCCTGATGCATAAACTTGCTATACACATGATCTCTCATGGTATATAGCATTTCCTGCGAGGTCTTTTCAAAAATCATTGTGAACCAGAATCTTATGGAAGCACGAAATAATGTGGACAATAGCATAATCACTACCAGCCTAGGCAGTATCTTATGGTTACCATTCATTATTACATCGTCTACCACAATTCCTGATATCTGTGGATTTACTATAGCTGTCAGAGCTGTTATTGTAGCTAAAAACATGGCAAATATCAGTCGTTTACGGTATTTCTTTAAAAAAGAAAACACCCATTGCATTGCTGTCATATGTTTCCTCCTTGGTGATAACTTCTAATTAATCTTTACTTCAGATTATTAGCTCCAGACCCTCGGTCTACCATCAGTATATATTAAGTTATTTTATATTAAAATGTAGATTATTACAAATCAAATGTTATTTAATATATAACCTGAAATTTCGTAGAAAAATATTGTTCCATATTTATTGTGGAAATGCTATAATTACGTTAATAGTATGTAATATAAGCAGTAGAAAGGTGAAAAACATGGTAATAGATTATGATTTGACATATAATGATTTTAATCCAACTGTATTTTATGTATCCAAATGTAAGATGACCAAGAACGGTGTCTATCATGACCATGATTATACTGAACTTGCTTATATCCTATCAGGCAAAGGTAAATACCTTATTGAAGGAAGGGAATATGATGTGGAAGCCGGAGATTTTGTAATATGCAACCCCGGTGTAATGCATACCCATATAGTAACCAATAAGGATGAGCCTACCATTGAATTTATCGCAGGCTTTACAGACTTTCATTTTAAAGATATGGCGCAAAATTCAATTGAAACAAAGGACGGAGCATGTATCTTACATACTACTGCAGAGCTAAAGCAGAATCTTATAATGCATTGCTATGCTATGATTGCAGAAAAGGAAAGCTGTAATTTTGGTAAGTATTTTATGTTCAAAGCACACCTTATGCAGATGCTGCTACTAATAATGCGTGAAATCGTCAGCGAGGATGTTAATGAGCAATCACAATGTAGCTTTGAATCATATAATAAGAATTATGCAGTAAAACAAATAATTAATTACCTAAATGAAAACTACAATCAGAAGATATCTTTAGAGCAAATTGCACATAATATGTATCTAAGCCCTGTATATATCTCTAAGATATTTAAAGAAGAGACTGGTGAATCACCCATAAATTATCTTATAAAGATACGATTGGAAAAGGCAAGCGATATCCTACTTAAGTCCGATAATAGAAGTATCAAAAGCATCGCAAACCAAGTAGGCTATGAAGATGTCTATCATTTTAGTAAGCTATTTAAAAAATATTATGGTATCTCACCATTATACTATAGAAAAAGAGAACTAGAGAAACTAGCGTCCAACGAATAAAGTGAGGTGTAGATAATGAATATGTTTGATATTATATTTTCTAGGAAAAGCATAAGAAGCTTCTATCAGGAAACAATTGATTGGGAGGTTATTGAAGACATCCTTAGATTTGCCAACAGCTTACCCATGTTAACAAAGGACATAAAGGTGGAATTCAAGCTGATAAGTAATATCGAGCAAAACCAAGGCTTTAATGGCCCATTTGCAGTTAAGGCACCATATTATATCAGTCTATCCTCCGAAAAGAAGGACGATTATCTGGTGAATGCCGGATATCTTATGCAGCAGTTAAGCCTATATATCGAGACAAAAGAACTGGGAACCTGCTTCTTGGGTGCTGCAAGCCCGGGATGGCCACTTAAGAAAACCATGAAATTCGATTATGTATTTGCACTTGCCTTTGGTAAATCAAAAGAGCCTCTTTATAGGGATTCATTCCTGGCAAAGCGCTCTCCCGAAAGCGATCTTGTGGTATATAAAGAAGAGATATCCACCGATGTTCGCAAGATGCTAGATGCTGCTCGCCTAGCCCCATCTGCCTATAATGGTCAGCCCTGGCGTTTTGTGGTATATAAGAACAGAATCCATGTCTTCGTCAAGAAGAATCCATGGTTTGCAAAACCATTGGATAAGCTGAAAATGATCGACATCGGAATAATGCTAGCCAATATGCTTATAGCCGCCGAAGAGCTCTGGGTGGACATAAAGCTGTCAAAATCGGATGCTGTGATGAACAAGACACTACAAAACAATGAGTATGTTCTGACAGTGCTAATTGGGTAAATTAACTAAGCAATATAAATAAGAACAAAAATAAGATAATTTATTTTTGAGGTATTGACAAACTTATATAACTGTAGTATATTATGACATGTGCCCGAAACAAACTGGCACCCCATAATACGCACGAGTGGCTCAGTGGTAGAGCATCGCCTTGCCAAGGCGAGGGTCGCGAGTTCGAATCTCGTCTCGTGCTTAAAAAGATAAGAAGTTATGCATAGCATAGCTTCTTATCTTTTTCTGTGTCTAGATTATATTCCAACTCTCACAGACAGAAACTAGGAAGAACATGAATGGAGGCTCTCACGCCGAGATTCTTGTTCTTCCCGTGGCTTTTTTTCGAACGAAGTGAAGAAAAAATGTCACTGCGAGGACGTCGCGAGTTCGAATGTCTCCGCTTCGCTCCGGTCCGCGCAAAACCGAGGTCCACTGGACCTCGTGCGCCGTCTCGTGCTTAAAAAGATAAGAAGTTATGCATAGCATAGCTTCTTATCTTTTTCTGTGTCTAGATTATATTCCAACTCTCACAGACAGAAACTAGGAAGAACATGAATGGAGGCTCTCACGCCGAGATTCTTGTTCTTCCCGTGGCTTTTTTTCGAACGAAGTGAAGAAAAAATGTCACTGCGAGGACGTCGCGAGTTCGAATGTCTCCGCTCCGCTCCGGTCCGCGCAAAGCCGAGGTCCACCGGACCTCGTGCGCCGTCTCGTGCTTAAAAAGATAAGAAGTTATGCATAGCATAGCTTCTTATCTTTTCTATTGCTCGTTAATGCTTATATAACTTCGCAATGATCAAGCCTGCACCAAGAATCAGTACGGATACGGCGAGCCATATCCAGTTGGTGCTGCTTGAAGCGGTATTGTCCATACCGTTCATATTGATATTGAAACCGCCTACGGGCATCTGCATATTGTCACGGGAAGGGCGGTTCCGATATTATCGATAAATGATAGCGCTTACTTAACACTCATTATGGCTCAATAAGGACATAGTATTATCATGTTATATGTAGTATACTAGTAAGGAGAATTAGTATGGCATGGATAAAAAGGAATAAGGTCATATTATTGTTTATTGCATCTATATTAATCATAGTAATTCTTATAGTTAAATTCTATCCTATTAATAGAAAACCACCAATCTCTACGGAGGATATATTAGAGGAAGCTAAAGGTATAGACAATTGTAATCCATACGAATATATAACGGATTATATTCCACGACAGATACCTACTATAACAACGGTGGAAGATACGATTGTTTTTCAACAAATAGCTAGTATTGACGAAGACACAAATAAAATGGTGGACAATCTATCTTCGGAATATTCGGCAAATTTATCTGAGGGGATTAAGGATTGCTTCCCTGAATTTGACAAGGAGGGAAACGTTAGTTTTTCACGGGTATCTGAAGATGATTATGAGAGATACCAATTATACTTGTATTATATAGGGAACAATGGGTCTGATTTAGTTTTAGATTTAATAAATATGCCAGAGCATCGATATACTTCTATAGGATGTACTACTTTTCAAAAGAATTCCAATGTAGAGTTAGCGTTGTTATTTCAAACATTATACAGTAATGTCGAAGTGAATGTACTCATTTCAAAGGATTTTTCTAAGGTTCTATCGGTATATGAAAGTAATACTTTTAAAGAATTAGTTGAAATATTAGATTCAGATAACGCTTCGTTTGTTAGTGGTATAAGCATGGCAAATACTTATCATTATCAGCAAAGGATATGGCATAAGGATACTGACAATATAACTGAGGAACAATATATATATTATACCTATTTTAAGAAGGATGAATTAGAGTATATTGTGCAATATAAATCTAACTTTACTGTGATTGAAGGGCAAGAACCATATATGATAGTTGGTGATTTACAATCGCAAGAAGAATGTAGGAACACGCTCTTATCATTATTAAGAAGAATTATCAATTCTTAATCTTTAACTTATTTAAGTAGTGATATTAGGTATGTACTACGATTAATAGAAATGTATTGAGTAATCGTCCTTATTATACTAATTATTTTCATTATGATATAATACTTTATACTGACAAGCGGCAGTTCAGAGATTAAGTTTACTATTATTGAATACATTGGAGGTTGAAGGACAGATAATGGAGATCAGAAGAGCTTCAGAAACTGAGATGCTTGCTTTATGGGGATATGGTATTGATACGAGAATATCTCCAACTGCTAGATTCTTTTCAGAAAACATATCTTCAGGAAATGCTGAATTTTGGGCAATAGATGATGGTGGTAAACTAATTGCTGAACTATATGTTTTCAAAAATCTAGAAGATAAAGATTTTGCAGATGGTATGACAAAAGGATATTTATGCTCTTTTCGTGTAAGTAATGAATATCAAGGAAAAGGTCTTGGTAGTTGGCTTTTGGAAAATGTACTTGGTCATATGAAAAAGTGTGAATTTAAAGTTGCTACAATTGGAGTAGATGAAAGCGAAGAAGCAAATATTAGATTATACAATCGTTTCGGGTTTGAAAATAAAATCAAGGATTGTTTTGTAGACCCTTGTGCATTAGATGAAAGAATGACTCCAAAAAAGTGTTCGCGTTTTTGGTTATTAGAAAAGGCTTTGTAACTGAGATAAGTTCAGATATAAACTATTTTTAGGGAGAATGTTACTGTGATAAAAAATTTCTTTTCAACAAATGACACCTATAAAGAAATGATTTCACATTATACTAAAGTAGATGGGATATTGGCAATCACAATATATGTATTCTCAATGATAATTTTTTGTTTTACGGGGGTACTTTTTATCAGGAATAAGATTTATTTAGGTACTCCCATAAGCTTATTACTTATTGTTGTTTGTATGATATTGGTATTAGTTCGCAAGCAGAAGCTGGCCTCAATAGGCTTTACCCTGAAATATATAGGTAAGGCATTGGTAACTGGCACGGTTCTCGGAATTCTCTTCTCATTTTTTATGCATATTCTACCTAATATCCTAGAAGGTAGCAAGATCATTCCACTCAATAAAGCAATCTATAACATATTTTACTACTTTATTATTATTTCTTTATCAGAAGAAGTCATTTTCAGAGGCTATATTCAGACGAGGTTGTATGGTTTTATCAAGAATGATAATCTAGCAGTTCTCGTGGCAGGCATAATGTTTTATGCAATGCATCTACCCTTTCAGATGCCTGTAAATGGTATGCAAATTAATCTATTCAACATGGCTTTTATGGTTTTCTTGCATTTTGTGATGAACTCATTATATCGGAAATATAATAACCTTACAGGTGCAATTGTGTTCCATGGGCTTCTTAATTGGTGCTCTAATTTATTCCGATAAGTTTGAAGTGAATAATTCTAATTTATCCTACATCATGCCTATACATTCCTCGTCTTTGCCATATCTAATATTTTTTGCCCAACGAACACAAAGTGCCCGTCCTTCCAAGTAACATAATTCATGTAACTCTGAGTTCCGTAATACTTAATTCCATCAAATCCCTGTAGTTTACAACAATCAGAAAAGAATGATGGTATAAGATATTCTCGCGGAACTTTTTTGCTTGATGTAGGGTCAAACTTAAAGCGACAATACTTCAAAAATACATTTTCCTCATTTTGTGAAATATCAACCAATCGTAACTTTCCTTTTGGTTTTAGCTTTGCCACTTGCACTTTGTTTTTGGGGCTATGCTTTCTGACTTCCTCGATAGCTCCAGTTTTTTGGTCTGAAAAATAGAAATAGTTGTCGCCAATATGATTAAACCTTCCATATGAAGTGATTCCATGCGGCGCGCAGGTCATATCCTCATCGGTATAAGGAGATGCATCATCATCTATTGTTCGGGCATGATAAAAATACTCTGAATCAAATGATATTGTGCTTTCGATACTCTTCACGAGTTTCATTATTTTCTCACCTACATAATGTTCTGACCCTAATGACTGATATGTCGACAAATGACGATGTAATGAGAACAATTCTTCCTCAGTTAAATCATCAAATAATCTCGTAGCAGAGAATATGACATTAACAACTCCTGCTTTACAGCTATCGTCCGGACTAGCTTCAACAAAAAATGTTGAATCTTTGCTATTGTAGCTTATATTTTCAGAGGTTGATAAGTCTATCGCGGTTTTTATATGAAGGCTATCTATTGAAGTACGTAATCCTCTTGGCAAATCTACATCAATTAAGTCAAGCAATGGTTTGTTCAATCTTAGTAGTGCAATGTCAGGGACTTCAATAATTGAACTTTTCAAAGATTTTTTTATTGCTTCGATAGCAGAAAAATAATCATTATGTATAAGACTGTTTCGGAATGTGTTTATCATCTCAGTCAGATAAAACTGCTGTGTACTGCGTAGAAGCTCAGTCTGAAAACTGAATGTACGTAGGAACGACTCCATCACCTTTTCGTTGCCTGAAAAAACCTCATTAAATTGGCTTGTAATACCCTTTATTGCTTGAATGGTAGGACTTGTTGTAAGCATATTTGTATGTCTTACTGCACTTTCTAACTTAGGGTTAGAAGCAAAGGTGTTAAGTACTACTCTCATGCTTTCCAACATGGCTATCATACCGCTATTCTCATTAGAATTTATCTTTGACATCCGAATTTTCTCTCCTTATGCAACTTCATTAAAAACAAGTGTCTTACCGACTTGCGTATAGTTGCATTGATCTTTATATCAACTGCTCATTATAAAGCTACTTATAATAAGAATATTTTTTTCTTCCATAATTATACACCATTAGATTATATATAACAAATCCTGTTTTATTTAGAATCACTAATTTATAATCACTAGGCTACACATTAATAGAGGGACACATAATTGTTGAAACTCTATTTATTTACTATCCAATCTGCTATAATGATATAATAATTTATATTTGGATTTAATGTTGAGGAGCTAATTATGGATAGAATATCACTGGAACCTATCACACGTGAATTATGTCATAGGTTTTATAAAGGTTTTGAAAATGACCCTGCCATATATATGGATATGGGGACATTTAAAACATATATATATGATGTGGAAAAAGTTGATAAGTATTTCGAGAGTCAAATATCGAAGGACCGTGTTGTATTCATGATTATGCGGATTGAAGAACCGATAGGAGAAGTCAAGCTAAAGTATATAGATAATATAAAGAAAGAGTGTAGCTTAGGTATTCACTTACAAAATGACGTAGTTAAAGGTCTAGGGATTGGGACAATAGCAGAAAGAATGGTACTGGATTATGCATTCAAGGAGTTAGGAATGAAAAAGGTCTATGCTGATGCAGTCCAAAAAAACAAACGTAGTCAGCATGTCTTAGAAAAAGTAGGATTTCAATTCGTAAACGAAGATGATATGTTTAAGTATTATGTAATTGAGCGATAAGTTTTAATCTGTAAATAGATACTAAAACACTAGTAATCGGGAAATTGTTTGAAGATTTGAGGAGAGCAATATATGAGATTATTTCATGTCAGTGAAGAAAAAGATATTGTTAAATTCGAGCCTAGAATACCAGATAGGAATGACTTGGACAAAAGTACCGGCTTAGTTTGGGCAATAGATGAGGCTCACCTGCCGAATTTTTTAACGCCAAGAAACTGCCCTCGTGTTGCATACCATATTGGAGAAGCTACAACTGAATCTGATATCAAGAGATTTTTCTCCTCTCCAACAATCTCTCATGTCCTTGTTATAGAAAGTAAGTGGTTAGAGTTTATGAGAACTACTACCTTGTATCTATATGAGTTCAATACAGATGATTTTATTCTTCAAGATGGCATTGCTGGATATTATGTTGCAAAATCAACACAGGTACCAAAGGAAAAGTATATATTGAATGATTTATTAATGGAGCTGTGTAAACGAAACGTGGAAATCAGAATTGTAGATAATCTGTGGAGCATAGCTGATGAAGTTAAAGCCTCTACCTTGAATTGGTCCTTATGCAGAATGGCTTTTGCGCAGCAAAGATTATAGATACATTATTAAGCACACAGGAGATAGCTTAGAATTTCTTCTAAATCAATCAAAAGCAAATTCGTATTTTTCCTCTCTGAAAGGGCATTTATACTGAACTTAGATTCAAACTAAGTTATAATGCCATATATGTTTTTCTAATATGGTTAATATCATTTAATTATTGGATTTAATAAAAATCATTTTATAACTATGAATACGAAGTATTAAGGAGAATTATTATGGATTACGTTAAAGAAAATAGCAGAATATGGGACAGTAGGGTGGAGAATAATGATACCTGGTCTATACCAGTTTCAAGTGAAATTATAGCAAATGCTAAAACGGAATTTGGAGTATAGTATTAACTCCTAATAAAACCGTTCCGCCAGATTGGTTTCCTAATGATATAAAATCTAAAAAAATATTATGCTTAGCAAGTGGTGGTGGACAGCAAGGACCTGTTATGGCAGCATTAGGTGCTCAAGTAACAGTATTTGATAATAGTCTTAAACAGTTAGAAAAGGATGAATTTGTGGTAAATAGAGATGGGCTTCATATTAATACTATTCAAGGTGACATGAAGGACCTATCAGTGTTCGATAATGAATCCTTTGATTTTATCATTCACCCTTGGTCTAATTGCTATGTTGATAATATTCTTCCAGTCTGGAAAGAATGTGCAAGAGTCCTGAAGAAAAATGGAGTGCTAATATCAGGCTTCGCAAATCCAGTTGAACATATCTTTGATTTAGGTGAGCTGGAAAAGGGTAATCTAGTCGTCAAGCATAAGATACCTTATTCAGATTTAGAGCATCTAGATGATGAGGTCGTGGCTTCAATATGTGAGAAAGAGGGCTTTATTTTTGGACATACTCTAACCGATCAAATTCAAGGACAAATAGACGCAGGATTTGCTATTATTGGTTTTTATGAAGATACTGGGGGAACTGTATTAGATAACTTCATATACACATCCATTGCTACAAAAGCTATAAAGCTATTCGGGGGGAGAATATGATTCCGAAAATTGTTGTGATCTTGAATTGAACATCAGATTACTCTGTAAATATGTAAATCCGGAATTTAATAAAAATAATAAGACTAGGCCTTTTGCTGAGCATACAGAAAGTTGCACCATATCCTCAGAAAGCATATGAACAATTCTATGAACGCATGATTGAAGGTATATCTGCTGAAAATCATATAATAAATATGTTTACAAATAGAACTTCCATAGAGAGTTTTTTGAATATGTCCTATGAATTTATTGATAAACATAAGAGTATTCTTTTATAGTGCGCCGTCTCGCGCTTACCAAATCCCTTGATTCTCAAGGGATTTTTTGTTGCAACGATATGTGCACTGTATGTGCACTAGTTTTTAATGTACCTTTTATCACTCTTTTTCAGAGCTTCATTCATGATATTAAGGTTCTCTTGTTCTGTATTGGGATTGTAAATGTAGCTAAGGGTTGTCTTCTCATCAACTTGTCCAAGCATATCCCGAATCTTATCAAGAGGCATTCCTTTCGTACTCAAGCGACTTGCAGTAGTCCTTCTTGTGCAATGAGGACTCTTGTATGTAATTCCTGCATCTCTGCAATATTTGCTAAGCCAATAAGTTACTGCTCTTGCAGTTAGTCGTTCTCCATCTCGTTCAAAGATAAATTCACCATTTGGATTTAACTCTCTTGCTTTCTCAATTATCTGGTTTGCTCTATCGGTAAGCGGAATAAAGCGGTACTCCGAATTGTTCTCCTTCTTCAGATGCTCCACTATCCGAACTCCGGCACTTTTAAAGTGCTCTCCATTAAAAGGTAAGTATCTTTTCTTCCATTCTCTGAATTGTTATCTTTCCATATTCGATATCAGAGAATTTAAGCACTATCCCCTCTCCTATACGAACACCAGGTTGAAACATTAATTGAATGCATAACGTAATTTCTCATATAATATATTTTTCTATTATACCTTTTTATACTTAAGTGGATTTATTAGTATTAAATATTGTATTTTGGTAGTCACCCACAAGAATTTCTTGAGCCCTATCAGTAGGATGTACATATCTGCTATTGAGAACCCTCGGTGAATTAACCATAACTGAGGATACAGTGCTTATACTCGCATTACTATTAATAATTAAATTGGTTGCAAAGCTATGTCGAGCACTTTGCTTCTTAACCTCTAAACCATTTTTCTCATATAAGACTTTATTACCTGTTATATCAGTACATATATTTAGCATGTCAAGATAATCTTCAAAATGTTCTACTTTAAAAATGCATATGGTATGTTCGATTGCTTAAGAGTTCCACCAGCTAACATCCATGTTTCAGCGTAAGAAGCAACACAGGAAACTACTCTTTGAGGTGAGCTTACTAAATTTATTTCATTATCTAAATAGTCTGTAAAACTATAATAGTATTGATCACTAGCTTCTGCCTCAGGCTTGGCTTTGCATCCCATAAGCATTAGTATAAAAAGTATAATCATCACGTTTGCTAATATTTTGCAACAGCCCCTTAATTTTCTATATCATTTTACATCTATACGATTAGTTCCGTGAATTCCTCATGTTACTTCCTTTATTTAAACAATAAATTTTTACACCGCTCACAACGGTCATTTTGTATGGGGTTCATCACGGTGCAGACGTTGCAGTAGATTATACTGTCTTTGGACTTATCATATTTCTCATATGTACCAAATCTTGGGTGAAAGCGCACCCTATCACCAACAGAGAGATAATCGTACATCTTTCTCCTGCTGTCCCTTTCCACGATGGTTTTTTTCTTGCCCATGTCGGTGTTGATGACTGTGGTATATTCCGTATAGGTTACCCAGTTGTCGTCCTCACTGCCCCTATTCTCACTTCTCTCCTTGCTGTACTTGTTGACGACTACGCCCTCCCACATGGGTTGCTTGGCTTTTCGCAAAGCTAACAGATTAGCGACAAGCATGATAAGAGCAATGCCAACGCCTATGACTAGGGATTCTTCAAACGGAAGGCTGTCTATCAGCAGACCGGCAATGGGAAACCCAATGAGCGGTAGGAAAACCAATATCCATAGAAATCCGATGGAGGATTTTTTCATTTTCTGTGCCGTAGCCAGTATCTCTGGCGAGTTACACCTGTCGGAGAAGCCGACCAGCTGTGCTCCGTAATGTTGTGGTGCTGAAGGTGCAGCTTGACTCGGATCCATCTGTTCTGAAGCTGTCAGATTCAGTGCTATACCACAGCTAACGCAAAATTCAGCGCCATTCGGCAGCTTTCCACCACAGGCCTTACAGAACTCAGGCGCGTTTATTTGTATTTTTGTACCACAGCTCGAACAGAAAACCGCACCATCCTGTAGCTCATTTCCGCAGTTATGACAAAACATATCTATATCACTCCTTGTTTCGATTATTTGAGGCACGGCGAATTTCTTTGCTCCTGTTTTCTTCCTTTTCTCACCTCTGGCTGTACGTATAACAAGTAGCAACAATAGCAGACAACCGATGGGGGATAGAATATGGTAGATAATCGCCCCCTCACCCATTTCGCCAAATTCACACAGCATAGCAGGTTTGTTGATGTAGGGAAAAATGTCAAGGTAGTGGATGCGCTCGGAGCGCGTTTTGCCATCAACTAAGCTCGGTAACGCCTCGTCACTACTATATATCACATAGCCTCGGTACTCCTTGCCATTTGCCATAAACCAATAGCCCTTAGAAACAGTGCGATATCGGTTTTGCTCCGTGTTTCTATCGTTCAACCGTGATGAATAGCTGTCCACTGTACCCATAACGGAATTGCCCCATATTGCCAGCACAAGGGTACTGATGCTGGTATATATAGCATACAGTAGCACGGCGCAGACAATGATGAGGATGGGCAGGGGGAAGCTTTTGCTTGTTTTATTCTTTTTAGCCATAAATCCACCTCCGCTGTGTGTTTTTGGCCCACTACTATTCATATGCTGTCCCAATAGAAAACATCATTTGAACAGTAAACTACTGC
Source organism: Herbinix sp. (assembly GCA_028701595.1). GTDB lineage: Bacteria > Bacillota > Clostridia > Lachnospirales > Lachnospiraceae > Mobilitalea. The sequence goes on along the minus strand of JAQVQL010000011.1, from coordinate 8,710 downwards.
AAGCTTCGCAACGGTCGCTCTGTATATCATTCATAGTTTTACAGAACATACAGGGAATTACATTGTCATGTGATTTATCATACTTTTCATATTTAAAGGCCAGCTGAGGATAATAGCGGACACGGTCACCGACATTCAGATAATCATAATAGTCTCTGTATTCAGGAGACCCGTTGGAGGTGCTTACACTGACCTCCTTTTTGCCGCTGTCGGTACGAAAATATATCGTATATTCGACATAATTCTGTATATCACCGTCACGATATCGTCTGCTTTTGTTTTTAGTCTTTTTATCAATAACAACGCCATCCCAGCTGCGCTTTGCGTTAGAAAGAAAATTGCTAAATACATAAAACACCAAAAACACAGCTGATATTCCGCCGCCGAAAACAAGTGCATCCGCAGTGCTTACTTCCTCGGTAGCAAGGCTGACAATCAGAAAAATTATAAGTGGTAGCGGTATACCGATGAAAATGCAGCCGCGTCCTTTTTTATCTCTTTCCTCTATTTCTTTAATGATCTCCGGGTCGTTGATACGCTCGGAAAAACCGACTAACCCCAGCTTATTATAATTTGATAAAGCACCGATGTTATGGTTATGGCTTTGATTTGCCAAAGCCTTACCACACTTTACGCAGAACTTGGCTTCAGTATCTAGTCCTGTTCCACAGTTTGCACAGAATTTTCCCATTGATTATCACCCTTATTATCCTTCCAATAATAGTATTTTTTCTATTCTTCCGTATTCACACTCCGAAGCATATCATAATCAAACATCATTTCAAAAGGAACTAGACCTTCGTCAAATGTCATCGATACGGTAAGAGAACCCTTGATCGCGTAGCTGCCATCATCATTTGTCAATACGGAACCGCTAAAGCTAAAAGCAACCGAACCGCCTTCCTCTCTTTCAGAATGAGCCAGTTGGAAGCTGCCTTTTTCAAGTTTCATTGTTCCATCTATTTCATTGCCGGCTTCATCGTAGCCGAAATCCGAATCTGAAATAGACAATTCGCCCATAGGCTCGACATCAACAGCTACTTCCCATGCGTAATCATCATCAATCTCCAGATATATAGGAGATTCCTTACCCTTCATGTTGTCAAACTGTTCAATAACATCCTCGGGTGCATTATTTTCCAGTAACCAAGCACGATTTTCTTCATAACCAGTGAAAGAACTGAGAATAGCTGTTCCTTCCCATTCTCCCAGAATATCCAGCATGGTTGCATTGATAGCAAGATTTGGGATTTCCTCTTTTTGGGATTGTTCATTAACAGCCTTTTCCTTTTTACTACTGCTATTTGCTTGTTTAGAGTTGGCAGTCTGATTAACATCCTTTGTCGCTGTCCATTTTCCTGATGAGAGAGTCTTTACGTCTTCAATAAAGCTCATCTTAAATTTGCCACTTAACTTATATATGTCGCCTTTTCTTCTAACATTGCCTGTGAACTCAATGCTTTCCGATTTCGTATCAGCTATACAGACAAGCTTTCCCTTGTCGTACTGCGCCTCCATTACTTCATAGTCATAATCGGTACCATCTACTGTTGTCACAAGCTTAGCTGTACCATTGCCATCCTCGTCAAGATCGACTATCAGTGTTCCCTCGGTTGTTTCTCCTATGTAGTCGCTAAAATCATAATAGTCCATGTCATCGCTCATATCTTCAATGATAAATTCGACAACCCATTTGCCACTTACTTCATCTGCCTTTACACCACCGATGCCAAAAAACAGCACTGCACCTACGATTGAAGCAATGAATAAAAGCATTACCGATATTAAGATAATTCCACCATTGGCTTTTTTCTTTGGAGTATTTACAGCAGGAGCTACCTGGTCATATTGACGTTTA
>JAQVQL010000011.1:0-6752 GCA_028701595.1 Herbinix sp. | reverse complement strand
CCTGGTCATATTGACGTTTAGCCTCCGCATTCTGATTTGCTCCGCAATTGGAGCAGAACATATCATTTAAACTCATGAGGTTACCACAATTACTGCAGTATTTTCCGGAAGGTAATGTAACTTCCACCTGTTTCGCGCCACATTGTGAGCAAAACTCTGCACTTTGTGGCAGAGAAGCAACGCAACTGATGCATTTTTTCACATCAGAAGGTTCCGTTATATTGTCTGTCGCTAACGATTCAATGGGCATAACGACAGATGAGTCTGTATTACTCTGCTTTGAATCGTTCAGGGATTCGATTATTTTCCTTTCTGCCTCATCCGGTAGCTTCCAACCACAATATGCGCAAAAGCTGGTGTCCGGTAAAAGTTCTGTGCCACATTTTCCGCAAAAAGATATCTTCATAATGGTACTCCTTTCTTATTTTTGTCTCTTGACAACTCCGCTGCAGAATGTAATCAGTATTTCATTCTCGGAATTGATAATAAGCGTTGAATAATCCATCCATATGTCCGGTGCCTCGGGCATCGCCATATATAGCGTTACTGTACCATCACCGTTGTCATCACCTGCAAATAGCATTTCATCACCGTAGAGTGAGAACTCAAACCTATACTGATATCCGCTTGAGCCGCCGTCCTTAACAGTCATTGTTATAGGCTGAGAATTCAATATTAACCCTTTCCAGGTTCCGACAAGGTCAGCTTTTTTGTCGGTTTGAGCTGCACCCTCAAGCTTTTCTTCCTTACCGATGGGTCCATTAATTATTTTATCATCATCCTTGATATATTCGTTGTAATATGCAGTATATGACATGGTATTGCCAGTTAAGGTGTCCAAGGCACGGTTATATGCTTCAACGTCATATATTTCTGAATATTTACCTGTTTCCTTTCCTTCAGACGTCAACACACTTCCTGATAAAGTATCGTTCTTTACATCAATAGCACCTGCATCGGTCAGTGGTATATCAACAGTTCTTTTATTAGTCTTTAATATAACTGAGTTACCCTTGCTGTCAATAACGGTGAGGGCATAGCCGTCGATCAGTCCATCTTTTAACAGACCACTATTGTCTTCACAGGTTATTTGAAGCTTACCATTGCTTAGGGTAAGCTTAGGAGCCTCGGGCTTAGTAAGAAGAAACGCATGATTTTCGCTGGAGTATTCTTTGTCTTCGTGATAGCTGCAAACCTCCAGGATGCCTCCTGCTTGCGCTTTAAGTTCTTCGATAACCGTGTATTTATTTTTAAGCTCCAATTTTTTTCTATTGTTTATATCTGGATAATAATATAGCTTTATTTTTTTATTTTTCAAAATATCCGCATTGTTTTGTACGATTACAAGATATGCTTCATCAACTTTATCAACTTTACTTATGTTAAGAATTCTCGCCGATGCTGACAATGGCTTATATGTCGAATCAATTTGCACTGCGAGGCTCCTGGCTTTATTCGAAAACGTATACATACTTCCCTTTACTAGATCAGGTAAGGAATCAGAGGGCTTTTTTCCCTCGATTGCATATGTACGAAGAAGAATGTTTGTATCATTTATCAGCAACCATTCCTCATAATCCTTTGCTAATACATCCTTGCTTTTTCCTATTGCCTTACATAGTGAGCTGATAAAAAGCAGTTCATCATTCCGAAAAGCATCGAAGTACCCCGAGCATGCTCTTAAATTCCCAATCACATTTTCTAAAAGCTTATTGGGTTTACTCTCAAAATATTTATCCCGCAGAAATACCACAAATTCCGAAAGCAAATATCCTTGCTGTATGTACGAATCTGTACCATAGTAGCTTGCACCACTTCCGAGCGGTAATCTAAGTGTTTCATAATGCTTAATAAATGACTCCTCATATTTAAGCTTATCATAAAAGACATCAGTTTTACGATTTTTATAGTAATCAAATGCCTCTTTTTCAAAAGTCACCGCCGTTGCCTCAAAATAGGACGTATATACTTCTAATCTAAACCTTACCTTATCAGCCTGAACAACATGAAATATCTCGTGAATGAGGGTAAGATATACCTCTGCCACCTTTTGTGCCTGAGGCAAATCCCTCTCCTTTGCTATTTTATAAATATTGTCATGCGTGGGGAAAGCACTGTCACGACCCGAAAGAAGGATGAAGGGTTGACGCATATTAAATGCTCTCATCTGCGCCAGATCGGAAAGATCCGGATCAATGACCATATCCAGAGTTCTTTCCTTCATATAAAAAGAACGCTCCTTGTGAAGATATTCGTCTGCCGCTATAATTGCCCGCTTATAGACAACCACGGTATAAGGCAGTAAATTTTCCTCCTGCCATGCAGAATCCATATATTTATCAAGCAGTGCCTTGAATTCCTTATCGGAATATAGGTCACCGAATGTCTTTTTTGCATTATCCCTCCATTTCTTATTTGGATCTAGCGTAGAGATTTTTTGAATCAGCTCCTTACGGCTTTTAAAGCCTTTGGTATTAAAATGTAACTGATATTCCACCTGCATCTCGTCAATCAGCTTTTCAACAGCATTTATGTTCGGAATGGGCATGGTTTCGGACCACATCAGCCTGTAACGCCCATCGCATAAGGTAATTGAGGTGTATTGAGATGGGCTCTTGAGACCGTATTTCATCATTTCCTGTGAGGTATATATCGCTAGCGGACCAAAGGTCAGAAGTCCCGTCACCACCAGCAGGAATAAGGAATTTTGGTCACTGCTGCATATGAGGGTTGCCCCTTTGTTCTTGGTCACCAGCGGATACTGTGTACCGTCATCGCCAATCCTTACAACTCTTATATGGTCGTAGAGTGACTCGGGTATGTCAAGCTTTTTCAAGTCATAGGTCATGGTAAATGTACCGGGAAAGGACTCGTCCGGTGCCAATCCGGCATCTATCTCAAATGCCTCCAGCACCATACCCGTCTGATCCTCAAGCTGCTCGGTAAGCTCCATCAGCCTGCTATCATCCTCAATCCTTTCGGCTGTAAAGGTGCGGTCTATATCAAGGGCATTTTTATCCGCATGAACTTTCAGTCCAAAATCAAAGCTTTGATTTACTTCCTTTGTGCCCGACACCTCAATCATCTTAAATTCGTCCTTACCATCTCCGCCTATGTAATTCCATGGCTTAACAACTGTGGTTATGATTATCGCAAGAGCTGTGAGAACTGCAACAAATATATAGAAAATTGGTTTCTTTTTTACTCGTTTCCTGCTTGGCTTTGAAGCTGCCTGCGTCGACTGTAGAACTTGTATACTCTGCGTAGGCTGTATACTCTGTGCAGGCTGTACTCTCTGTGCAGCTTGTATATCTAAACGCTGCCCACAGTTGAGGCAGAAAAGCATATCAGTGGGATTATTTATACCACAGCGACTGCAGCATATATAATGGGGTTGCTTTTTACCACAGTATACGCAGTAGGCAAGCTCATCGACTCCTTTAGGTAATATAGAGCTGCAATTTGTGCAATGTTTTCCCATATGTTTCCTCCTTCTATGTACCTACCATCGTAGATACAACGGTTTCCTCGATATCTTTTTTATCTTAGACGGCTTGGTATAGAGATGAGATCAGATGGCATTACAATGATGCGATTATCTCTAATGAGTGTGTTTGCGGATTAATATCATTTGCATCTTACCTACTCCAGTATATATTTTAGTGAAGTTTTCATCAAAAAGCATCGTTCGAAAGGATGATTTTACAGAAAAAAGCCTCTCACTCTTTCGGATGAGAGGCCGGATAATAGGCCAAATTGGACATAATATTTCTTCGCACAACAATTACATACCAGTTTTTCTTATGCTATACCTTCTGTCAGGATCCGCACAATTTCATCAGTAACTTTGGCAAACTCACGGATTTTTGCTACGATTTTTTTGTGTTTTTCCTTATCCTGCAACACGTCCAAGGTGACATTAAATCCGCTGCCAAGGACTTCGAGGCTGTCCGGGTCATTTCGGTTGTTATCGCCGCCTCACATCTCAGCCATTCGCCTGTACAGGCGACTAACTTCCTTTAAAAGTCCATATCCGGATTTAACTCCCGTGCTTTGTCTAAAAACCCATGACAGCAACTTCCGTTAGTGGCCCTTCTTATTCTTCCCGTGGCTTTCTTTGCTGAGCATAGCGAGGCAAAAATGCCACTGCGAGGAGGCGCGAGTTCGAATGTCTCCGCTCCGGTCCGCGCATAACCGAGGTCCCCCGGACCTCGTGCGACGTCTCGTGCTTGATAACATCATCTTTCCATATTATATTTACTTATATTACGATAATAGTGAACGGATTGATTGCATGCCCGAATTAAGTAGATTTGAGGGAATGGTCATAAAGCTACTATTTAATGACACTGTACAACATAACAAGCCTCAAGTTCATGTATATTGCGGATAATATGAAGCATCAATAGGAATAGATGGTGAAAAGCGACTATTTGATGCTACAAATCTTTTGTCTATTCCTGCTTTTAAAGCATTAGAAAACGATTCTATATTCAAAAGCGCTGCTGTTGAACATGGAGTTGTTGTCTGGAATAAGGTGAAATTGATATTGCTCCTGAATACATGTATAAATATAGCTATTCCTATGATGAAATTATAAAATATTAATGCTATGGTGTTTTGACATCCAGCAAATATCTCTTAGCTTATAAGTAACTATTAAATATAATTATAATTGGTATAAATTGCCTTTTACATTTTAAATCAACTATGTTATAATACATTTAAGGAAGAAAGCTACAGCAATTCCTTCCTACATACCCTATTCTATTCACTTATTACAGTTTTATCAAGTATTTGGTAATCAGTAGTTAGTTACGAACTTGGGTATTTTTATTACCTAAAATTAATTAAAAGAAAGGTTTTACTAAGTTTTTTTGTTGTTAAGTAAAAAGTTTCATTTGATTTAAGGTTTTAAGAAGTATTATTGCTATACGATTTTTATATTTAAAATAATTAAGTTTCTGGATTAAGAATTTGTTTTATATTATTTATACATTTTTGTTTCAATTATCATCATGCTATAGATTTATGTATTAGATTAATTCGTTGCCTTTTTCAATTGGATGTTCTATCTTCGTTTTAACTAGTATTAAATCTTTAAAGAAATGTGAAGTATTATTAAATTAAGTGTATGTAAATTTCTTTTATTATTGTTATCTAAAATGAAAGCGTTATATTTACACCTGAAAGGTAGCGAAAGTTAAATTATGTGCAATGTTAAATTGAATAGGGTATGGTAAGTAGCCGATTAGTTTGTTGGTTTTTGACAATCGGCTACTTATTTTTTACTAAAGTTCTTGAGGAGGAATTAAGTATAATAGAAATTTATACAGGTGTATGTATTGATACTGCTTGTACACTCGGGATGTGTGCAGAGCGAAATGCAATAGCCAATATGATTACCAATGGCGAAGGTAAGATTGTAAAATTAGGATTGCTTTTAGTAACCCCAGTAAGCTAATGTTGCTTTAATTATGTTTACTAAATCTGTATTTCGCAAGGGAGCTTCTTGATTTGATGAAAGTAGCTGTAATGGGTTAACTAAATCCCTAAATAGAGATAATTCAAACCAATTTTCAGGAAGCTTTCGATTTGCGAACGAATTATAGACTTGCTCAAATAACCTAATATTGGTGTCCTTGAAAAACGAGCGATATCTTAAGAATTGGCCTATATCAGCTAAAGAATGTCCCGTACATGCTGCTTCCCAATCAACAAAAAACACTTGTTTATTTTCATCAACAAGCATATTTGCAGGTCTGAAGTCACAATGAATAAATGACTGATATTCATCAATTTCTGAGATCAGTTTTTGTTTGTCAAAAACCAATCGCTGTATTCTTTCACCTAATTCAATATTTAATTGGCTTTTTACCATTGAATTATCTAAAAAATATTGGTACCACATATCAAAAGGTGGTAGATCAATCTCTTCAAGCCTTATGGTTTTTTCTTTTGGAGTATTATGAATTATGGCGGCAGCTCTAGCTACTTGTTCCAGTAATGAATTGTCACATTGATTACTGTCAATAATAATCTTTTGCAGAGAGACTCCGCTAATATACTGGTATATGAAAATTTTAGCTTTATGATTCGTTGTATGAAACAATAGGTTCGGAACCTTTATTTTATCTTTTACTAATTCATAAGCAACATTTTCGTTATTAAGGTCACCAATATTAACTATCCTTAATAAAAATTTGCCTTTATTTGTATTAACAACAAAGTTACTATTTCGACATCCAAGCTGTATCGCGCTAAAATCTGTGACAGTTAGTGCCTTGTCGTATTCAGTAAATATACTATTTAGATCGTCAAATTTTATATCTATAATCGGTATTGAACGTTCCCAATCTAAATCTAACACATTATTCACTCCCATCTAAACTGAATCATATCACTAATAAATAATAACATCAATATTTATAATCAAAATTTTCCAGTAATAGTTGTAGACAGGATAATGATTATTAGCTAAAATAAAAGGTAGCATCTATATTAGTTGAACGTATTATTGAAGAGGCAAAACTTAAAGGCTATAATAAAGTAGAATTAACCATAGATAGTGATAATATAGCAAGTTATAAATTTTTCGAGCGCACAGCTATTGAACATAATAGTAGCCTAAATAAGATAGGTGAGTATAAATATAAAGATTTGAACGATATTTTATATTCCATTGAATTTTGTTCCTAATAATATGGTTTATAAAAAACGATAAAAGGAGATACAAATATGGGTTTACTTAT